>ONVB01000158.1 GCA_900321145.1 uncultured Eubacteriales bacterium
AATAGAAGCTTCCGTCCACCCACAGAACATTTGTCAGGATGTTGTCATCGGCTATCTGCACCACGAAGGTTTTGCCGCGCTTTCCCGCAGTCTGCTCGATCATCTTGATCATGGTACCTTCGCTTGAATAAATCCCCTTCAGCGAGACTCCTATTTCGTTGAAAAGCTCTATATAATCCCTGATGAAATCGGTATCCACGGTCTCGGCATATACTCTTTTTACCTTACTGCCCTTCTCGGCGGTAAGTGAAGTATACACGAAAGCAGGAACTATCTCATCACGATCGATATCGTTAAACTCTCTGGATACGAACTCAAGAGTCTTCTTCGGATTCATGGCAGGCATCTCTATACGCTTGCCCGCTATCTTGCTGCTGTTGATAACAAGATATACATCCTTCATCGGAAGCTTGGTCTGCTCAAAGAACTGCTTGAAAAATACGACCAGCGCCTCCGGATCCATCACTATTCCGTTGATCACGCTTCCCTCCGGAGACGGAAGCTTATAAGCCGCTACGGGCTTTGCGCTCATACCGACGCCCTTCGCCGATATGATCTGTATCTGTTTGTTGGCTATATATATTACTGTACTCACAGCTTGATTGTCCTCCCCTCGTTAACCTACCGAACCAGCAATAGACTGATACGAACCGTATATCGGCTGAATAACCGCTATCATGATGAAGCCTACTATAACCGCCATAACAACTATCATAAGCGGTTCAAGCATAGACACCATCTTGCCTATGGCTATCTCCGACTCATAGTCCATCTGATCCGCTATGGATATAAGCATGGAATCAAGTGAACCGGTCTCCTCACCGACCATAACCGTTGACGAAAGCTTCTTGGTAAAACCGTCAACTTTGTCTAATCCCGTAGACAGAGTCTCACCGGATCTTATGGAAGCGATCAGGTCGTCAAACTGGCTCTCTATATAAGAATTACCTATGGTAGTCTTGGCTATGGAAAGACAGGTAAGTATGGAAATACCCGCCGAGTACAGGCTCGAAAGCGTTCTTGCAAATCTCGCCGTATATATGACCTTTCTCAGCTTGCCCATAACAGGCATATGTATCTCGAACTTATCCTTATAATACTTCACCTTCGGTATAGAGAAGATGATCTTGAGCGCTATGTAAAGCACTACAGCTGAAAATATCAGGACATACCACTTGTGCTGAACAAAGTCACTTAAGCCCATAAGTATCTTGGTAGCCGCCGGAAGCGACTCCATCTGCGCAAAGAGCGAATCAAACTGCGGAAGCACGAAGCCCATGATGACTATGACCACGACCACTATCAGCACGCCGAGTATCTTCGGATAAGTCATGGAGCTCTTGACCTTCTGATTCAGCTTATGCTCCTTGCTGTAATACTCTGCCATATCCGCGGCAACGGTATCCATATTTCCGGCATTCTCGGAGCTTCTCATCATGTTGATGAACAGATTCGGAAATGTATCGCCCTGCTCCGAAAGTGCATCGGAAAGTGTCATGCCCTGCCGGACATTCTTTAATACCTCGGTATATATCTCTCTTTCCTGCGGCTTGATCGACTCATCCTCAGAGATGATCCTCAACGCCTTTACCAAGGTTATACCTGCCTTGATCAGCTTGCTCAGGTTTCTTGAAAATTCGGAAAGTCTGTCTGCCCTGAGTCGCTTGGACCTTACCTTTCCCTTTTGCTCTTTCGCTTCGATAAGATACTTCCCGTCGTTCTTGAGCTTTTCATGCAGGTCCTGCTCGCTCACGGCATTCATACTGCCCGAGAAGGATTTGCCCTGCTCGTCTTTTGCTTTATACCTGTAAGTTGCCATACCATACCTCCCCTGTACGGTTTTATGATTCTTTGCGTTTTAAGATTCTTCGCTTCGCTCAGAATGACACAATGTCGCCCAGAATGCCACTGCTTCGCTCAGAATGACACGATGTCGCCCGGAATGACACTGCTTCACTCAGAATGACACGGTATACCGCTCAGAATGGCATGGGTGTCATTCTGAGGGCGTATGCCCGAAGAATCTTCATCTATCAATACCTCAGTTAATAATCCAATATCTTCCACAGATAACATACGGTCCACGCTTCCTTTCCGGACTCGGACTTATCGTAGGTTACCAGATAATCGCTGGTTTTATAAGAAAGCCTTATTATCTCACGGCTGTTCTTGTCATACATAGAGAGCATTACCTCACCATTCACATCCGCAAGCCGCTTCACCGAATCCATAACTCCCGGTGCAAGCCCGCTTGCACGCTCGGGTGCATATATAGAGTTTCCCGCAGGATAAAGCTCTATATCCGTAGCAACCAAAGCAAGCCGGATATTCTTCGCCTCCCTTAAAGCGAACCTTCCCTTTGAATGAACGTTGAAGATGAAAAATGCTATAAAGCACGCTGCAGCAAGAACGATCACACCAATGATCACTGCCATGCGTATCATCCTCCTGCGATGCTTATGTAAGGGTATGTAAGCTGAATTGTTTGAATATGATATCTCGTCCGTCATGATCATTCCTTATCCGCTGTCAAAAGCTTGATCTTAAAATTCCGTGCATCCGAATCATCAAGATTGTACATCCTGACATATTTATAATAGTAGAACTCCCCGTAGAGAGGACTCTTCAGTGTAAGATAAACACCTACCACATTTCCGGGATAATCGGGGATGTCTTCCTCGCCTTCCGCAGCATAATTCACCGTCGAAATCCCGGCAGAACTGCTCACTTCATTTTCCTCTATCTCACCTGCGGTTATTCCCTGGTTGGCAGGGACAAACCTCAGCTCCTTTATCTCAAAGCCCTGATACACACTCTCATCGAAGCTCCAGATAGTCTGCTCGTATCTTTCTTCGTCACTTACCTCTCCGGCTTCAAGCTCCATATTTATCGGAAAATATTTTATCTTGAGCAGGCCGTCTTCCTCATATATCTGTATATGTGTGTCCGTCCTGTCATAGAGATCGATCTTGTATCCCGATCTGTAATCTGCCGCGGCATCATCCTCGGTCCTGTAAATGGCAGGATGCGTGGTGGCATCATTTACATTTATCGTGGCCCCCTCGATCTCCGCGGCCACCTTTCTCATAACTATATCCGATACCTGTCGCGCATAGGTTTCACCCTTTGCGTCAAAATATATATTCGTTACATTGGATATAACAACAGCCGATGCGCTCATAAATATCGCGAGCAACGCAAAGCAGACAACAAGCTCCACCAGCGTGCTGCCTCTGTTTCGTCCCTTATTCCTGCTTTGCTTAGATCTGATATTCATGTCTCTTCCTTTTCTTCAGTTTCTTTACGGTGTACCACCCGAAGCGCCGCCGGAACCCTCGCCAGACGATTCACCCGGAACGGTCGCTGCCGCCGGCGTCTCGTAGAAGAAATTCATTACCACAGGTGCCGCTATCTCCTCTTCATCGATCACATCATCCGTACACAGATAGCTCTTGGCTCCAAGACCATTTAATAAAAACCTCGGCGGATCGGCCTTAAAAGCATTCATATCCGCTATGGATGCTTTTCCGTAGTTTCTGTCGATGTCGGTCTTTCCCTCGCGCACGTCGAGCACAAAAGCAAACTTAGCCGCCTTGTTACCGTCCTTCGCAACCGTTCCCGGAACAAATCTTGTGATCTTTACAAAGCCATCGTCCGAAGTATCTATGCTCTCATCATTCTTGTATATCTCGCGCATGAACATACTGTTCATCTGTGCCGAATCAACTGCAAGCACCCGAAGCCTGCTCGAGAACTGAACCACCTTGAAAAGCATGGTAAGAACTATCGCAAGCACCGTAAACGCAACAAGAGTTTCAACCATAGTTGTACCTTTATTGTCTTTTTTCAATCTACCGTTCAAGCTATCACCTACTCGCTTCCGACGAATTTCCATTTCCATGTCTCTTTGTTGTTTATACTGTTGCCAAAGGGGTTGATGTCAGCCACCTCAGACTTGATCTTAAGATTAGTCCTCTTCTTACTCACGGCCAGCCTGTACTCACTCTTGATGGAATAGCTCTGGCTTCCCGAACGACAGGTGACCTCCACAAAAAGCTTGATTCCTCTGGCTGAGGGAATCTGAATTGTCTCCTCTACACCCGATTCGTTCTTGACCTTCTGCTCGGTGAACTCGCCCGACTGCTGCCAGTACATGCATATCTCTATATCTCCCGGATATCCGCCTATATCGATCGAGTTGGCTTTGTCAAGCCTGAAATACCTAAAGGCGTCCTCCTTTTGATGATCCGGCTGCTCTGTGTCATAGAACGGCCAGCTCTCCTGATTTACATTATATCTTATATACTTATACAGATTGCTGTTCTCGCTGCTCTCAACAAGCTCCTGCCTTATGGATGTGCTAAGGGTCTTGCAGGCCTCTGAATTCCTGTCACTCTGCATATTCTTGTTCTGAGAGGCATAGAGCGTATAGGTGACCAAAAGCAGTGAGAAGCAAAAGACCACCAAAATGGATATGATCGTCACACATACGATCATCGCGGCACCTTTATTCTTATTTTCCTTATAACTCTCGATCACCTTTTGTTCTTTCCTTTCTCAGATCATTATCTACTGAAACAAACTGCTGTATCTGTCAGTCATATATAATGACGAGTAAAGCTTTCTTGCAGGTTCTATCCTACCTGTCGTGTCAGCCTGCAGTGCTATGTAAAGCGGGTTGACATCTGTAAGCGAAACTCCGGTTCTGTAAGGCACAAGTGCCCCGGTTTCCGCATCAGTTAATAAAGCATGAAGTATAAAACTTCCCTCCGATTCCTGAACAGCAAGTTTTTTTGGAACTGCTGTATCCGCAACAGGAGTAAACGAACCCTCTGTTTCGTCAATTATCACATCTTCCGTTAAGGATGTATCCTCTTCCTCTGAAACATATCTTGCAATACCGCTTATGTAATAATTACAGTATCCGCTAACCGATCCGTGGCTGAAGCTTTCTCCCGTCTTACCGCCCGCCTCAAGGCAGTTATCGATCACTGCTGTTCCGTTTGCTATGGAGTAATCCGCCGAACCGAAATCCGCACAGTCTTTTATCAATGCATTTCCGTCGGCTGTTCCCGCAATTCCGCATGAAACTCCGCCATTTGCTATAAGCTTTCCGACGTTCAGACAATTACTTATCTGTGTCTGCTCCATGGATTCTCCGGCTATTCCTCCCAAAGCCGGTGTTGATGATGTCAGATCAAGATCATTTTCACAGTAAATCACGGCATCCATATTAAGCCCAACTATCGCGCCGCATGCGGTGCCACCCTGAAGACTTACATTTATATCACTCGGAATTCGTATCCAGTTCTTAGTTCCGTCATCATTCTCTCCGCGTATTACATTATCATTTTCACCGGCTATGATACCCGCATAAGTCGCACCGGTTATTTTGACTGCCCCGGATGCCCCGGTTGACTTTATGCCCTCTTTTTTGATCTTTTCATCACCTGTTTCTGTGATAGTCGTATATGTGCATTCTATGAAACCCTCGTTGATACCGCATATTCCTCCTGCCGATCCCTTTGTGGCCCAAACCGATACCGGATACTTGTACTGTTCCGAAATGTATATTGTACCGTCATTACAACCGGCAAGTCCGCCTGCGTAGTACGTTCCGATTACCTGGTATTCCGAATCACCTTCAACACTCACGGTTCCTGCTATGCATCCGGTATCCATATTAAAGCCGCACAAACCGCCCACATATTTATATTCATGACTTCCGTCATATCCCGGACTGTTCTCGTCTGCTGCCGGGAAGGCATTTTTGACCGTACAGTTGATTATCTTACCTTGATTGATCTCTGTAAGTGATCCAAAAAAGTCTGCATAAGACTCTATCCTTCCTTCGTTAGAGCAGTTATCGAGAACGGTATTATTAGGTACTTTGCCCACGATTCCGCCCGCATAAGCATCCTCATCAGTGCCGTCGATTGTTACCGTACTCAGCACTTTGATGTATGCTTTGTTTGTAAAGCTGATCCTGAGACTCTGCCACATAGGGATAAAGCCAAGCAATCCGCCGGCAGAAATCTCTGCAGTAACCGAACCGACCCTAACAACTTCCGGATTCGTACCTGAGAGATCCATATCCATATTGTTAACGACATCACCGTTATATCTTCCCTGTGGGGCAGGATTATAGTTATGACTATAATCTATCGAAGTCTCGCCGGCTGCTCCTTCTCGCCACTGATCCACTGCCGCAAAAAACTCGGGTGTATTCCCTGCCTTCGGTTCAGCCGTATCCTGAAGCAGTTTAAAGTAAGTCTCCTGCGTCGGGTCATCAGTCACCTGATAATAGCCATAGTATCCGCCGGCAAAGATCGTACCCGATACAGCCATCTTATCATTCCGAACCCTGTACTCGCTCATATCCACAGCATGTTCAGTATCTGTAAACTTCGGAAGGATCGCTGCTCCGCCGAAGCCCCCGATAAAGTATGTACCCTTAACCTCCGAGACAGCAGACACACTCTCTCTTCTGCCTAAATCGGAGTAGTTTTTCGACTTACGCGACTGGATTGCTACCGCACCTACGAAGCCGCCTGTATAGAAGCCATCACCGCGTACACTCTGGAGCTTATCATCGTCTGCCACAAGCTTTCCGGCAAACTGTGTATCGTAAGAACCGGCCTTGCCCATAACGCCGCCGATAAAGCCACCGACATAATCCTTACCATGCACGATAAAGCTGTCATTTATCTCAAACGCGTTGTTGAATACCGCACCTAAGCCTTCGTAACCTGCTATTCCACCGGTGTACTTTTCATGGCCTCTTACATAGCTGCCTTTGAAGTCACTTACCTCTTCGTCTTCAATATCCACACCGGTTTCACTGTCGGCAAAGACCACATTGTTTACCGAACGCTCTATGCCACCTTCTTCGTCAGTTATCTTACCATCCACATAACCGACAGCCCCGCCTACACAGCTTTCCCCGAGAACGATGGTATTGACCGTAGACCTTTCTCCCGACTTTCCGTTGATCTGCCAGTTATTCTCACCTGCAAGTCCGCCGACACGGTCACCCAGATAATCCGTATTTCCGTCTATATTGCTTTGGATTTCAAGCATCTGCTTCTTTGCATATTCTGACAAAAGACTGTCACAGTCACTCATCTGCTCAGCGTTGTAACCGCAGATTCCTCCGCACCAGGCCATATTCTTATTTGTACCTTTATTGCTACCGAGAGTTGTTCCCTCGTTATCACCAAAGGCAATGGTCAATCCGGTATTTGCAAGGTCATTCGCCTGACTGTTGTGAGGGATACTGTCCGCATCTGCCGGAGTATCTATATCGACTTCCTGAGGATTGAGCTGATAGAGCTCTACTATATCCTTCCAATCCGTCTTTCCATATACGGCAGGTCTGCCCAAAAGACCGGCTATACCGCCCACGAGCACCTTTCCTACCACATTGGTATCATTCTTAACCTTTTTACTTCCATCCGAGCTTTTAAATATACAGCCTTCCGCAGCACCGGCAATGCCTCCCACATAGCTCCAGCCGAATATATACGGATACTCATCCTCTTTCTGCCTTTCCTCGGGAACTTCCGTGGAGCAATCCGTAAACCTCGTATATCTCGCATATCCGACCAGACCGCCGCAGAACATGCCTCTTGTCTCATCAAGCACTGCAGCTTCATCGGAAATACCGGACGTAAGACCCATTTCTTCAAGCTCCTCATCGGTATATACCGGACTGCTTATGCACGAGATAAGCTCAACGCCTTCATCTCCCGTATAATTCTCGATATTCTTCGACGTCATTCCGGCTATTCCGCCTATGTAATACGATCCCGTGGTGTTCGGATTGGCGGCATCAATATCCGTTATACCCGACCTGTCATATATCGGAAGCGCCTGTATCCTGCCATAATTCTCATCATGATCAAAATCGGCAAGCTTGAGCTGAGTTAAATTAAGTGAGGTACTTCCCGTTGCGGTATAGGCTGTCGCAGTAGAAGATATAGTTGCCTCTTCGTATCTGTCGCCCTCGATTTTCTCGGTTCCGCCGAGCAATACGGATCTTCCTATGATTCCGCCTAAGTAAGCCTGTCCGCTTACCCAGGCTTCATTTACAAGCTTATCGTAGACTGCCTTTGTAGAGGCACCGCTCATTGTAACTATGCTCTTCTGGTAGCCTACTATACCACCCACATCCTGTATGCCAACTACAAAACTGGTATTTCTTCCGTACAGCGAATCAGTCAGATACTCGGTAAGCACCTTCTTTACATCACTGTTATAGTTTATATTATAATAATAAGTACTTCCATTTAGATTTGAGCCATAGAATGACGGTATGATCAGCTTATTCGCCACAAGCTTGGCGATCATATATTTATCAACATCGTCAGTCTTTCCATCTTCATTCTCTGTATTCTTTAATACAAGATTTTCGAGAATACCGAGATTTTCACCGACAAAACCACCTACCTTATATGCACCGAATACCTTGTGCCCATCTAAGGTAATATCGGACAAAGTTCCGTAGTTGATGTCAAACAGGCCTGTAGGACTTATGCCTTTCGCCCTGTCAAGTGCAAGAGAATCGTAACTGTTCTTTCTTTCATCCTCCGAAAGAGAAGCATTCTGAGAAGCTATACTCTTTTGCTGAGTCTGATATCCATACAATCCATACAGCTCATTTGCATCCGTTGACAGGGTCAGGTTAGAGATAACATATGATTCTTTACCGTCTTCTGCCTCCTCGGTACTCACATCCTGGGTAAATGTATCGCCGGCGTAAAGCTGTCTGAATGACGGGAACTCGGCCCTCTGAGTATCTATTCCGGCCACCCCGATACCGGCATAGGTTACAATCGTATCGCCT
>ONVB01000204.1 GCA_900321145.1 uncultured Eubacteriales bacterium
GCCGATATATCGGCCGCGTAGGTTTTGAGCTCCCTGAACGGACGAAGTATGCTTATGTCGATGTAGATCAGCATGGTAAGGATACCTAAAATGCTTATCACAAGAGGAACTATAAGAGAAAGTCTGGGACCTTTCTTTTCGCTCTCTGCGGTTATCTCACCGGTAAGCTCGTCGCTTATCCTTATAGCTTCGTCGGTATCGCCGGAGCATATGCTTTGCTTTATGGCATTGGCGGTAACGCTGAGCTCGCGCTGCTTTTCGATTCGCTGTTCCTCGTTTTTGCGTTCGCCGCCCGCAAGCAGGAAGAAGGAGGCAAGGATCAGCAGGATGTAAAACAGTGCGATCATCAATAGTTTCTTGTTCATAATACTCCTTTATATTTCAAGCATATAACCTACTTTGTAAACTGTCTTGATGTACTTCGGGGCAGAGGGTTCGTCCTCAAGCTTCTCCCTGAGCCAGCGGATATGGACGGTTAAGGTGGATGCGTCCACCTCGCTGAAAGCACCCCACACCTCTGAGATCAGCTTGTCCTTCTCAACAGCGTTGTTCCTGTTCCTGACAAGATAGGCAAGCAGATCGAACTCCTTTAGGGAGAGAGAAACTTCCTTACCGTTCTTCGTCACGCTTCTTGAGGTGAGGTTGACCTCTACATTTCCGAAGGTGACTTTTTCCTCCTCTGCGGCTGCGCCGTAGGTCCTTCGTATCAGGGCGTTGATCCTCACAAGAAGCTCCTTCATGGAGTAGGGCTTCGGCAGATAATCGTCCCCGCCCTTTTCGAAACCGCTGATACGGTCGTCAACTCCGGTCCGCGCGCTCGCGAAAATAACAGGGACCATGGAAACCCTTCGAAGCTCTTCACATACTTCAAAGCCGGTCCCGTCCGGCAGATTTATATCCAAAAGAAGCAGGTCGAACCGCGTATCGGTGAGTGTCGCAAATGCTTCACTCACACTATACGCCTGCTCGACCTCGTATTCATATTGTTCAAGCATATCCCTGGTTATGTCGGATAATGCTGTATCGTCGTCGATGATAAGTATCCTTCTCATGCTTCTTCTCCGGGCAGATTGTTATGCCCTATTATAACACAGATCCTTACTCTGTGATAAGCTCTCTTGCGCTTACTTTTTTAACCTTTGCGGAGGCGAGGTAGCTGAAGATCATATAGGAGACCGCAAAGATGATGACAGGTCTTGCAACAGACAGAAGTGTATATTCAAGATCGATATGCGGGATGCCGAACATCGAGAAGATGAGCGTCAACATTTTGCCGGAGAGTAATACACTGAGTACTACGCCGAGGACCGAGCTGAGCAGACCGATCAACATGAACCTGGCTGCAAACTGTCTTCTGATCCTTCCGACACTGAAGCCGACGGCACGCTCAATTCCGATATCGGTTCGCTCCTGAATAAAGGTCTTGCTGCAAACCATGATCACCGTTACAAGAGCGAAGATGAAGGTGAGAACGTAGATCATCATCTTCGATACATCGGCTGCTGTGTAAAAGCCGTCTGCGTTACCGTTTGATCCGGTGTTGAAATCATTGAATTCAATATAGATATCATCGCCGTATTTTGCCTTGATCTCGTCCACAATCTCTTTGGCGTGTGTGGTATCATCCAATACGACGCCGTACATAGAGAGCTGGTCTGCCGTGAATTTGTCCGTGGGATCCTCTCTTAAGCTGCTTAAGCCGTCTAACGATAAGGAGATTGCCTTGCCCATATCGTTCGCGGTCTGGAAGATTCCGCAGATGATAAATTCCCTGCTTTGCTTGTGCATTCCGAGTGTTACGGTATCGCCGATCTCAAGATCCAACAGATTAGCAATCTGCTCAGTGATCACGACCTCGTTGTCATATTTTATATCACGTCCCTTGTATACGGAGCTGAATTCGTCCGGGTAGGCCCTTACGATGCACAACACATTTTCACCGTTGACGGAAAGATATCTGTGGCTTTTGTATACCCTTTCCTTTATGGTGGCATATTTATTAATGATGTTCTCCACGTCCTGTACATGATAGGAGTCGTAGTTGTTGGCAGGGGCAAATTCAATGTCTAAAAACGGTTCGCCCATGGCGGAGAGTGCATCTCTCGAACTGATATATTCGGACATCAGTTCCACTGTGATCACGGTGAAGATCAGCAGGGCCGATACGATAAAGATACTGATATAGCGCTTCGGTGCCGAGGTGATCTGGCGGAAGCCCATGGATATGCC
>ONVB01000011.1 GCA_900321145.1 uncultured Eubacteriales bacterium
CCCCGGCTCTTAGTTTTGAGTACGCATCTACAGGCAGTCTTTTGGCAGAGGTCAACTCCCTGCGCGCTTCCTACGGACTCTCCCCGCTTGCGGACGACAGTCTTCTTGACGCCGCAGCGGCCGCAAGAGCAGCAGAGCTGACCGTGTGCATGTCGCACACCCGCCCCGACGGCAGGCCTGCCTCGAGCATAGTCACCGATTACGGTATTCCCTGCAGCTATCGCGGCGAGAATATCGCAGCCGGCTACTCACTCTCAAGCTCGGTTTTGGCAGGCTGGGAAGAGTCACCTTCCCACCTCGAGAACCTTCTTAATCCTGTATTTACGCGCGCCGGCATATCACATACGGTTACCTCCTCCGGCTATCTGGACTACTGGGTTATCCTCCTTTCCGACTAAGACAAATCATTTATTGCGCCGGAGTTACCGATCAGTGGCTGACCGCTGATTTTTACCTCACGAAATGACTGATCACATTTCGCGGGCGTGCGCAACGAAAAAAACTGAGGCTTTTTTATCGCCTCAGTTTTTTTCGTAGTATAGAATCACCGCCGATATCTTTCCGACTCTTATGGTCAGTATGTTATCCGTAACGGTATACTCGCCGCAGTCAAGCTCGTATCCTTCCTCGGTAGTTCTTGCAAGAAGCTTCATCTGCGCACCATCCGGCACTCCGAGCCTTCTCACGTGCAGCCTTACTTCCCGTTCTTCATAATCATTGTTTAATACAACCGCCACCGCCTGGTTTCTGTTGAACCGTCCGTAACTGACTATCTTATACGAACAGTACAGGAACATAACGGAGCCGTATTTTAATACATTTATAGAGCGGTGAAGCCTTATCATATCCCGGTGGAAGTCGATCAAGCTCTGATCCTCCCTGCCCCACGGATAACCCCTTCTGTTGTCGGGATCGGTCCATCCGCAAAGTCCCGCTTCATCACCGTAGTACACGGTAGGAGCTCCCGGCCAGGTCATCTGAAATACAACCGCCTCACGGAACACTCCCTTGTTTATATTCTCTCCGGCGCTTTCCGGGCCTAAGGTATGGGTCCTTCCGACTCTCCTGTTGGTCCTGGTAAGAAAACGGCTGTGATCATGGTTGGAGAGCTCGTTCATGGCTACCTCAAGGGAATTCTGTGAAAAGCTTGCCATATGATGCCTTAGCGCGCCCGTAAATGCATCCGGATTTCCCAGAAGATCTCCTCTGAACTCATCGCTGTGCTTTTCGACTCCGGTCAAAAACCAGGTGATCGGTTCCATGAAAGCATCGTAGTTCATGACCGTATCCCACTGATCTCCCTTAAGCCACGGCTTGCAGTCGCCGTAGTGCTCGGCTAAGATAATGGCGTTTGGATTCGCAGCCTTGACCCTCTTTCTGAAATCTCTCCAAAACTTGTGGTTAAACTCCTCCGTGCGGCCCAAATCCGCCGCCACATCAAGTCTCCATCCGTCCACATTGTATGGGGGCGAAACCCATTTTTCACCGATGTGCATGATATATTCATAGAGCTTTTCCGAATCCTCATAATTAAGCTTCGGAAGAGTATCAAAGCCCCACCAGCCGTCATAGGTTGTATTGTAAGGCCACTTCCATGGATCGTTGAACTTAAAGAAGTCCTTGTATGGGCTGTCATGATCTATGTAGGCGCCCTTCTCGTAGTCCTCCTGTCCCTCGTATATCCTCTCTCTGTCCATCCACTTGTTGTACGAACCGCAATGGTTAAATACACCGTCAAGGATCACCTTCATGCCCCTGTTATGTATCTCCTCCACAAGATGGATAAAGTAATTATTTGTCGCTTCGAGATTCTTCTTGTTGGTCACACGGTTTATGTACTTAGTGGCCTGACGGTTCTCGGTGACTCCCGGAGGAAGCACGTCTCCGTCATCCTCAACTATCACTCCGAAGTGAGGATCTATATAATCATAATCCTGTATATCATACTTATGGTTCGAGGGAGATACAAAGATCGGGTTAAAATATATAACCTCAACACCGAGATCCTTAAGGTAGTCGAGCTTCTCCATGACTCCCTGCAGGTCTCCGCCATAGAAAGATCTTACATCCATGGAATCCGGATACTTATTCCAGTCGGTTATCCTTCTTGTTCCCTCTCCTATATAGCAGTACTCGTTGTCCAGGACATCATTCGACTCGTCTCCGTTTCTGAAGCGGTCCACATATATCTGGTACATAACCGCTCCCCTGGCCCATTCGGGCACAGAAAAATCGGGAACAAGCTTAAAGTTGTAGTAAGGATTAAGCTCTCTCTGATTTCCAAGCTTGTTGTAAAAACAGGTTACCATCGCAGCATGGATCTCAAAATAATACTCTGTCGTGTGCCGGATATCCCTGATCACGCAAGAGTAATAGTCAAACAGATCGTCCTTCTCGGACAGCTCCATCCTGTATCTCTCCCCGCCGGCAATGAGAAAAACCTCGTCCACATTGTCGCTGGCCGTTCTGAATTTTATGGTAACGTCATCGCCTGTTTTCGGTTCGTACGGACTTACATAATCCGCGGTACCATCAGAAAAAAGAGCTCCGAAATTAAGAGCAGTTCTTGTACGATAAATGAAATCAAAAAACTTTGTAGCGGAAAATACCTTGTCTGACATAACTTCATATCTCCTAACAAACTGACAAGGTTTATTTTACCCCATAGCGCACAAACCGTCAATAAAAATCGAGCAGAGGAATGAATACCTCTGCCCGATTTTATATCTGCCTTATCAGTATTTAATTACTCCTCGGAAGCAGTATCAACTGTCTCCTCATAGTCCTCATCCGATAAATCCTCGCCCGGAAGAGGTACATGACTTGTGCCCGTGTCAAGTGCCACCGAACGATAGCGCTTCATACCGGTACCTGCAGGGATGAGCTTACCTATAAGCACATTCTCCTTCAAGCCGATAAGCGGATCTACCTTGCCCTTTATGGCCGCTTCCGTAAGCACCTTTGTGGTCTCCTGGAAGGATGCTGCCGAGAGGAAGGAGTTGGTTGCAAGAGAAGCCTTGGTTATACCGAGCATAACCTGTGTACCCTCTGCCGGTCTCTTACCTTCTGCTATAAGATCCTCGTTTATCTCAGCGAAGTCAAGCGCATCCACTAAGGTTCCCGGAAGATAATCCGTATCTCCGCTGTCCTCTACACGGATCTTCTTGAGCATCTGATGAACTATGATCTCAATATGCTTATCGTTGATCTCAACACCCTGAAGTCTGTAAACTCTCTGAACTTCCTTGAGCATGTAATCCTGAACTGCCTCAACACCCTTGATCTTAAGGATATCATGCGGATTGACGGGACCGAGTGTGAGCGGATCGCCGGCCTCGATAACCTGACCGTCCGTTACAGCTATCCTTGAACCGTAAGGAATAAGGTATGCCTTTGCCTCGCCTGTCGCATCGTTTGATACGACAACCTCTCTCTTCTTCTTGGTCTCTCTTAACTCAACTGTTCCGCCGAACTCAGAGATGATAGCAAGTCCCTTCGGCTTTCTCGCCTCGAAGAGCTCCTCGACTCTCGGAAGACCCTGAGTGATGTCACCGCCGGCCACACCACCGGTGTGGAAGGTTCTCATCGTAAGCTGTGTACCGGGCTCACCGATTGACTGAGCTGCTATAGTACCTACTGCCTCACCGACCTGAACCGCCTGTCCTGTTGCCATGTTCGCACCGTAGCACTTAGCACACAAGCCAAGGTGTGACTTACATGTAAGTATGGTTCTTATCTTAAGTCTTGCGTCTCTTCTGATCGCTGTGCTTCCCTCCTCATGGAAAGGAACACCGTTCTCGTCCACGCCTCTTGCAAGTATTGCAGCGGCACGCTTCGGAGTAACCATATGATTCTTCTTGACGATCATATTTCCGTCTTCGTCATATACACTCTCAGCCACATAACGGCCTGTGATTCTCTCTTCGAAAGTCTCGACAACCTCGTCGCCCATCATAAATGACGATACGTACATTCCCGGCTTCACGTCGGAATCTATGCAGCAGTCTACCTCACGGATGATAAGATCCTGCGATACATCTACAAGTCTTCTTGTAAGGTAACCTGAGTCCGCTGTACGAAGA
>ONVB01000252.1 GCA_900321145.1 uncultured Eubacteriales bacterium
GCCACATACAGCCCGCCGTGCTTCGAGAACTTCTCAACCGCAGCAGAGGTCTTCGCCATCTGCATAAGTGAAAGGATTCCCTCCTGCATACGCGCTCCGCCGCTTGCGGTAAATACAACTATGGGGAGCTTCTTCTTGTCAGCATACTCAAAGGCATTCGTAACCTTCTCACCTACCGCTATGCCCATGCTTCCCATAAGGAACTTGCTGCTCATAACACAGATGACGGTCTCATATCCGTCTATCTTTCCCACTCCGGTATAGACAGCCTCCTCGAGACCTGTCTTCTCCTGAAGCGAGGTAATCTTTGCTTCATAATCAGGATTCTCAAGCGGATTTACAAAGGGCACCTTGCACTTTAACTGCTTAAAGCTGCCCTGGTCCACCAGATTCCTGACTCTTCTCTCCGGCGAGATCACAAAGTGGTAACCGCATGCAGGACACACATTCAGGTTCTCCCTGAGGATAGCCTTGTCATATACCTGCTTGCACTTGGGGCACACTGTAGATGTGTCCTCTGACTTTTCGGAACTCTCGACCTTTGCTTCCTTCTCGGCCGGCGGCGTACTTATGACCTCGTCATCCGAAACCACGGTTGTCGCAACCGTATCGCCTTCCTTTTTTTTGAACAATTCTGTTAGCTTCATGGTTATTCTCCAGTAAATAAACTATATAGAAAAAGCATTTCCAAATCGGCAAGGGAAAGAATACCCCTGCCCGCCTTACAAAAAACACGGCAAATATTATACACTAATCATATTCTTTAGTCAACTTTACGCAAAGCGCTCGGCATTTGTCTCAAAGAAGTCCTCGTACCATACGAGAAAGCAGTATACAGCCCATACCTTCTTGTAATTATCGCATTTTTTCGCCCTATGATCGTCAAGAAGCTTTACTATCCTGTCCCGCTTGAAAAACTTCGCCGCAGTATCGGACATAAACCTCTCCTTTATCATACCGTAGCAGTCGTCCTCTCTCATCCATTCGCGAAGAGGGACCGGGAAACCGAGCTTCTTTTTGTTGTAGGCCTCGGTCGGTATCACACGCTTGGCCGCCCTTCTCAGCGGAACCTTGGTGTTGTCCGCGGTGATCTTCGCCTCATAGGGGATCGTCCTCGCAGTCCTGAATACCTCTATATCCGTGAAAGGGACTCTTCCCTCTATCGAGTTCGCCATAGTCATCCTGTCGGCCTTCTGAAGTATGTCATACACAAGCCAGAACTGTATGTCCACAGCCTGCATCTTAGTCACCTTATCCTTGTCTTTTTGCTCACGGTATACCTTCGCGGTTATCTGCTTATTTGTCGGGCAGTCGGCCTTGAAATTGATTATGCTCCTTGCCTGCCTCTCGCTGAAGGTCTTCTCCTCGCCTATGAAGTCCTCCTCTAAGGTCTTGCCCGCGCGCACGAGGTAATTGATGCCTCTGTGTTCCGGAAGAAGTCCCGCCACCTTGGACACCGCCCTCCTTATCGGATACGGGAAACGGCTGTAAAACGGTGCTGTAAAGTCACTCTGATAGAAGCCGTAGCCTCCGAAAAACTCATCCGCGCCTTCACCTGAAAGCACGACCTTTACATCCTTCGCCGCAAGCTGAGCCACGAAGTAAAGCGCTATCGCCGCGGGATCCGCCACCGGCTCATCGAAGTGGTACATAAGCTTCGGGATTATGTTCAGATACTCCTCGCGATTTATACTCTTTGATATATTCTTTATTCCAAGCTTGCCCGCAAGCTCCTTGGCATATGCCGTCTCGTCGTAGCGCTCGTCATCCGAACCGACGGTGTAAGTCTTGTCAGGCTTTGCGAGCGCGACTATGTACGACGAGTCTATACCGCTGCTTAAAAATGATCCGACCTCCACATCGGACACCATGTGCGCCCTCACGCTATCCTTCATGGTCTGCTCCACCAGATCGATAAGCTCCTCCTCATCCCTCTCCTTTGCATCAAAGGAAACCGAGAAGTAGCGCTTCACATCAAGCCTTCCGTCCTTATATATAAAGCATCTTCCCGGAAGCAGCTTATATACATTTTTGAAAAATGTCTCCTCCGTGGGAGTAAAGTTAAACGACAGGTAGTTCGGAAGAATATCCTTATTGAACTCCTTCTTAAATCCCGGATGATCGATAAAAGCCTTTATCTCCGAGGCAAACATAAACGAATCATCTGTCTTGTAATAGTAAAACGGCTTTATACCGAAGAAGTCCCTCGCCCCGAAAAGCTCGCCCTTTTCCCTGTCCCAGATCACAAAGGCGAACATGCCTCTAAGCTTCTTGAGTATCTTCTCTCCGTACTCCTCATAACCGTGAAGTATGACCTCGGTGTCAGACTTTGTGGAGAACTTATGACCCGCCTTCTCAAGCTTGCTTTTAAGCTCCTTATAATTATATATCTCCCCGTTGAAGATGATAACCTTCGTGCTGTCTTCATTGAAAATAGGCTGCTTACCGCCCTCGAGATCTATTATCGAGAGTCTCCTGTGCCCTAAAGCAATCTTCTCATCGACATATTTTCCTTCACCGTCGGGGCCCCTGTGCTTAATCCTGTTCATCATAAGCTCAAGGTATTTCTCCTTGTCA
>ONVB01000007.1 GCA_900321145.1 uncultured Eubacteriales bacterium
GAGTGTAAAGCAGGTTTCTATCTTCATAGAGGACAAGCCCGGCAAGATGGACGAGATGACCACTGTGCTTGCGGCAAATAACATAAACATGAGAGCCATCTCAGTGGCTCAGACTGACGGTTTCGGCATAGCCCGTATCATAGTTGACGATGTGTATGAGGCAACCACCGTACTTAAGGATGCAGGCTATGTAAATAAGCTTACTCATGTAGTTATCGTAGAGATCACGAATGTGCCGGGCGGTCTTAACAAGGTACTTAAGGTATTCACCGAAGCAAATATAAATATCAAGTATATGTATGCCGTATCGGGTGCAAATGTATCGGAGCAGGTCTATATGATCTTTAGAGTTGATGATTATAAGTTGGCAGAGTCGGCTCTTGCCAAGGCCGGCCTTAAGGTGATCACCGAGGATCAGGTACCGGAGCTTTAAAACAGCATTTTGTATCGGTAAAACGGGCAGGGGCGACTTCAGGGCGTCCCTGCCTGTTTTTTTTGCCTGCTGTCTTAACTTTGATGAAAAGAAGAAATAGTGTTGACAAAATGTATATGAGTGTATATAATGCATATATACAATAATTATTGGCGGCCGGATGTCCATGCGCAGTCATCCGGTCGATAAGCGCAAAGATAGGGAAAGATATATGGATATTATTATCAGTAATTCCTCCGGTGTGCCGATCTATGAGCAGATCGAGGAGCAGATCAAGGGCCTGATCATGACAGGCGAGCTTGCGGCAGGGGACGCCCTTCCGTCAATGCGAATCCTTGCAAAGGAATTGAAGATCAGTGTGATCACAACAAAGAGAGCTTACGAAGATTTGGAGAGAGACGGATACATAGAATCCGTGGTCGGAAAGGGAAGCTTCGTAAAGGGCATTAATAACGAGATGTTGAAGGAGAGCATGCTCTGTGTCATAGAGGAATATCTCGACAAGGCCTGCGACAAGGCGCTGATCGGCAAGGTTTCCCTCGACGAGCTTAAGGAAATGCTCTCGATCATCTATGAGGAAAAGAAGAATGAGTGATTTTGTCAATGTGATAGAACTAAAGGATGTCACGAAGGATTACGGTGATTTTAAGCTGGACAAGGTGAGCTTTGCCGTGCCGGAGGGCTCTGTATGCGGCTTTATAGGTCAAAACGGGGCCGGAAAGACTACAACGATAAACCTGATCCTGGATGTGATCAAGCAGGATGAGGGGGAGATCCGCCTGTTTGGAAAAAGCGTGGATAAGAACAGTGCTTCTCTTCGCGAGAATATAGGTGTTGTTTTTGATGAGATGGGCTTTCATGAGTTTATGACCGGAAAGGACATCAATATCATGATGAAGAATATCTACAAGAACTGGGACAGTGATGAGTTTTTTGCTTATCTGAAGAAGTTTTCCCTCCCGGCAAAGAAGCCTTGCGGTTCCTTCTCAAGAGGCATGAGGATGAAACTGCAGATAGCGGTTGCGCTTTCTCATCATGCGAAGCTGCTGATCATGGACGAGCCCACCAGCGGGCTTGATCCGATAGTGAGAAACGAGATGATAGGGATCTTCCGGGAATTTGTGCTTGAAGAGGATCATACGATATTGCTTTCGTCACACATTACCGGGGACCTTGAGAAGATCGCGGATGAAGTAGTTTTTATAGACGGCGGGAAGATAGTGCTTGCCGGAAATAAGGATGAGATTCTGGAAAAGCACGGTATTTTAAAATGCAGGAAGGATGAGGCAGAGAGGGTTAGCCCTTCTCTGATCGTAAGCACGGAGATAAGCAGCTTCGGAGCGGAGATCATGGTGAATGACAGGCATGCGGCATCAAAGCTGTATCCGGATATGGTGCTTGAGCCGGCACAGCTTGAGCAGATCATGATCTACTATGTAAATGCGGGAAAGAAGTAATAGAAGGGATTGGAGGCCATATGAAAGGTTTGATTATCAAAGATATCATGTGTCTGAAAAAGCAGCTGATGATATTCACCTTTGTTATCATAGGCGTGCTGGTCGTATCGGTCATGTATGTACTCTCGGCAAGGTTCGGGAATATTGCGGCCGTCGGCAGGGAGATGCTTGCCGTAAAGGAAAATCATATGACAGAGATTGACGTTAAGAACCTGGGAAGCATTGCGCTCATGCTGTTTATGCTGCTTCCGATCGTGACCGTGTGTGATATGGTAAATGTGTTTGCCGCTGACGGAAAAGCGGGTTTTTTTAAGACAGCAGCTTCTTTTCCCGTATCTTTAAAGAAGAGACTTCTCGCAAGATATATGACGATCTATGCGCTGTTTGGAATCGGAGTGGCGGTGGATGTCATCATAGCGTTTGTTCTTTCATTGATCACGGATATGATCAAATTCACGGATTTCCTTGGGATCATTCTGTCCGCAGCTTCGCTGATGAGCATTTACAGCGCGTGTTCCATCCTGTTTTGTATCCTTCTTGGCTACGGAAAGGAAATGTATGCCCAGCTCCTGTCAGTTCTTGCCCTGGTTTTGGGTGTGGCGCTTGCTAACTTTGGCAGTATTAAGAGAATCGTGGCATCCATGATGGAGGATGACGGAGAAGCTGACATTTCGGGCTTATGGAAGTTCCTTGATTTTATTATGCACAAGTCGTATGTTTTGCTGATCGCGGCCGTGATCGTCAGTGTTCTTTCGTTTGCGGTGTCCTACATGGCTGCGGAGAGAAAGCGAGGTGTGATCTGATGGCGGGTTTGCTGTACAAGGATTTTACAGCTATAAAGGGCAGGAGGTTTTTGGCATTTGCGACCGCTGTAACGCTCGTCTTTATTATCCTGCGCATTTCTTTTCCGGGATCGGCGTATCTTGAAGACTTTATGGTCATGGATGAAAACGGCAACGAGGTAAATATCATAGATTCGTTCTTTTTGATGTTTATTGTTTTCAATATTATCCTGTCTGCCGACTGGATAAATAAGATCGTCAGCCGGATAGTGGTAAATGATGAGAAAAACAAGATACGGAACTATCTTTTTTCAATGCCGGTCGGAAGAAAAACATATATCATATCCAAGTATGTATGCGTCCTTGCGGCTACAGCGTTCATGTTCCTGATCTTTTTGCTCTGGTTCGTTTTATTTAAGGCTTATATGGGAGATGCGGTTAACGGGGATTTTGTCAAACTGGTTGAAAGGTTTTTACCTTCGTTTATGGCAATCGGGCTCCTGCTCGCTTCGTTTGAGCTGCCGATGTATCTGTTCTGGGGCAGGGGTAAGACCATGATCATAAAGATCAGCTTTCTGATGCTGTGCGGGTTCTTCGTGGTCGGCTTTGTGCTCTTTGGGGATCTCTCGTTTTTTGAGAGGATAGACATAGAAAAAGTGCTGATATGGGTAGCTGTGCACAGCAGGGGGATAAAGCTTTTTACGCGCCTTTTTCCTGCAGGGGTGCTGGTTATATTTGCTGGTTCATGTTTTCTTACATCCGTGGCTTATGAGAAAAGGAAGTAAAACAAAACAGGAGAATCCTGAAAATAATCCTGAAAAATAGAAACCTTTTTTGTTGACAAGCTAAAGGGGCAGGTGTTATCATACAGCACGTATAACAAGATATCTCTCTTATTCAGAGCGGTGGAGTCACATGGGACTGTGAAGCCGCGGCAACCCCGCAGATGCGGAAGGTGCCGACCTGAGCGATACCATCCTGTAATTGGTTATCGAGCAATAAGAGGATTTGATAATATGAATTCAAATCCGGCTGCTCGATATAAGAGCAAGCCGGATTTTTCTTATTTCAGAATTCGTCAAAGAGAGTCATATCTTGATAGTTCACAAAGAATATCAGGAGGTTAAAAAACATGGAAAGAAGACTTTTTACTTCGGAGTCGGTTACCGAAGGACATCCCGACAAGATCTGCGACCAGATTTCGGATGCGGTTCTTGATGCGTTGCTGGCACAGGATCCCATGAGCCGCGTGGCCTGCGAGACGGCGGTTACTACAGGACTGGTGCTTGTTATGGGAGAGATAACCACGGAGGGCTTTGTCGATATTCAGAAGGTGGTTCGTGATACCATCCGTGAGATCGGCTATGACCGTGCAAAGTACGGCTTTGACTGTGATACCTGTGGCGTTATCGTTGCATTGGATGAGCAGTCACCGGATATCGCTCAGGGCGTGAACAAGGCTCTTGAAGCGCGAAGCGGTGACGAGGATGCGATTGATGCCATCGGTGCCGGTGACCAGGGTATGATGTTCGGATATGCGACAAATGAAACCGAGGAGCTTATGCCTTATCCGATCTCACTTGCACATAAGCTTGCCTTAAGGCTCTCAAAGGTCAGAAAGGACGGAACCCTTCCGTACTTGAGACCGGACGGCAAGACTCAGGTTACGGTTGAGTATGATGAGGAAGGAAAGCCCGCGAGACTTGACGCGGTGGTTCTTTCCACACAGCATAGCGAGGAAGTGACTGAGGAGCAGATCCATGAGGATGTTAAGAAGTATATCTTCGATGAGGTGCTTCCCAAGGAGCTTGTGGATGAGAATACGAAGTTCTTCATCAATCCGACCGGTCGTTTTGTAGTCGGCGGACCTAACGGCGACAGCGGACTTACCGGAAGAAAGATCATAGTAGACACCTACGGCGGTTATGCAAGACACGGCGGCGGTGCATTTTCCGGAAAGGACTGCACGAAGGTTGACCGCTCCGCAGCTTATGCGGCAAGATATGTGGCTAAGAATATAGTGGCGGCAGGACTGGCTGACAAGTGCGAGATTCAGCTTTCCTACGCTATCGGAGTTGCACATCCCACATCCGTCATGGTTGATACCTTCGGCACAGGCAAGCTTTCGGACGAGAGACTTGTCGAAATAGTCAGAGAGAACTTTGACTTAAGACCTGCAGGCATAATCAATATGCTTGACTTAAGAAGACCGATATACAAGCAGACTGCGGCTTACGGCCATTTCGGAAGAACCGATGTGGATCTTCCCTGGGAGAAGACCGATAAGGTTGATACATTGAAAAAGTATTTATAAAAGAGGATAATTAAATGAAAAATATGCTTAATTTCAAAAACTTCTCAGCAGAGGAGTTAGAGGAGATACTGTCTATTGCGTTAGACATGAAGAAGGATCCCGCAAAGTACAGCGAGTCCCTGAAGGGAAAGAAGATCTATCTTTTGTTCGAGAAGACCTCGACAAGGACATACCTTTCCTTCGCGACCGGCATGACCGAGCTTGGAGGTTCATACTACTATCAGAAGTGGGAGGACTCGAACTTTGTACTCGGCGAGCCTGTGTCGGAGATAAGATATGTGTGCAGAAATGTGGACATCATCATGGCGCGTCTTGTGAAGAACGAGACAGTCGAGCTCTTCGGAAAGAACGTTACGGTTCCTTTTATAAACGGCTGCGATAACTCATACCATCCCTGCCAGATACTTGCGGATGCCCTTACCATCATAGAGAAGTTCGGTTCCCTTGACGTAAAGTTCATGTATATAGGTGCGAAGAACAATGTGTTTAATTCATTAGTCGAGTTCTTTGCCAAGATGAAGAAGGGTACCATATATGGTCTCACACCTCTTGTAAATGATACGGCAGCCGATGCTGCTTTCTATGAGGAGGCAAAGGCAAGCGGACACTATGTGGAGCTTGATCCGACCATGAGCACAGAGGAGGCTAAGAAGTTTGCTTCCGATATGGATGTGCTTTATACGGATACATGGCTTGACATGGAATTCTTCAACGATCCGGCATACCAGGACAAGAAGGCTGAGCTTATGAGAAAGATGATGCCTTATCAGATCAACGAGGAGCTCCTTGACGGAAGCAAGGCTATAGTATTCCACGATATGCCTATGCATGCCGGCTATGAGATAAGCCAGGGTGCCATAGATAAGAACTTAGAGCACATTTTGGATGAGGCGGAGAACAGAAGACATGCCGAGAAGGCAGTTATGTACTACCTTATCACCAAGTGCTGATCCTCTGAGCGGATTGCAATCAGGAACTTAA
>ONVB01000177.1 GCA_900321145.1 uncultured Eubacteriales bacterium
GTGTCGGAGATAGCGGCAAGGTATGGCGGTGAGGAGTTTGTATTCCTTTTCAGGGCCATAGACGATAAGGGTGCCTTCAAGAGGATAGATGACATACGCAAGCATGTTCAGGCGCTGACCTGGCCGGATTACAGCGACCTGGTCATAACCATAAGCGGAGGCGTGCTTCCCTGCGCCAACTATTCGGACGTAAATGTAATGATGACGCATGTCGACAGCCTGCTCTATGAGGCTAAGCACTCCGGAAGAAACAGGATAGTATTCGAGGGAGGTAAGGGCCTATGAAAAAAGTCTACGGCAGCAAGGTACTTATCACCGGAGCCGGAAAGGGCGTCGGAAAGGCGTGCGCTATCCTTTTTGCAAAGAACGGATATGAGGTTGTGGGCGTATCGCGTACGGTCGCGCAGGGCGTAAAGCACTACCCGGGCGGAGGAGTGCTTACCTTAAGGCATATGGATGTGACCGATGAAGAGTCCATACAGCGGATATCAAAAGAATATGGGCCCTTTGATGTGCTTATCCTGTCGGCCGGCTTCGGAGTGGCAGGGGCATGCGAGGAGATACCCATAGAGCTTGCGCAAAAGCAGATGGATGTCAATTACTTCGGAGTCATGCGTACGGTTCAGACATTTCTCCCGGATATGCGCGCCAAAGGCAGTGGACTTATCCTGGGTATAAGCTCCGTGGCGGGCAGGGTATCCATACCCATGCAGAGCCAGTACTCTGCGAGCAAGTACGCGATGGAAGCTTATTTTGATGCATTGAGGATAGAAACCAAGGAGTACGGCATAAGAGTGTCGCTTATCGAACCCGGCGATATGCATACAGGGTTTACCGGTGCCAGAGAGCTCTATATAAAGGAAGACTCGGATTATGCCCAAACCGTGCTTGAATCCGTGAGCAGGATGGAGAAGGATGAACTCGGAGGGGTGCATCCGAAGATAGTGGCGGACGCAGCCCTTAAGCTTGCGGCAAGGAAGAACCCGCCGGCGCGGGTGCAGACGGGGGTAAATAACAAGCTTGCGACATTTGCCATAAAGCACTTTCCCGACAGGACTGTGGAGAAAGTGATAACGAAGCTGTATATGCCATGATGATGCGGCGGCCGGGTTGCAATCCGGCGACCGACCACATTTCCCTTGTGTTTTCGGGGACTTGGTGGTATGATTTGAAGCGCTGTTGTTTGGCGCAAATGTTTATATAATAACCGGAGGTTTTTAAGATGAAACTGGCTAATCTTGTGGGCGAGCGCTTCAAGGAGCGTCCGTCGGATTGTGTGATAGAAAGCCATGCCCTCTGCGTGAAGGGCGGTTACATAAAGTACGTTGCGAACGGAATATATTCGCTTTATCCCCCCATGAAGAGGATCACGGCGAAGATAGAGAATATAATCAGAGAGGAAATGGATGCGGTTGACTGTCAGGAGGTTTTGTTCCCGGTAGTTCTTCCGGGCGCTCTGTGGGAGGAATCGGGAAGGTTCACAAGCGTGGGCGATGAGCTGTTAAGGTTCAAGGACAGAAATGATACGTCCATGGTGCTCGGTATGACTCACGAGGAGGCTGCGGTTCAGCTTGTGCGTGAGTACGGTCAGTCATATGCGAAGTATCCCTTTTCCATATATCAGATCCAGACAAAGTTCAGGGATGAGGCAAGGCCGCGTGCAGGACTTATCCGTGTGCGTGAGTTTACCATGAAGGATGCTTATTCCTTCCATACCTCACAGGAGGATCTTGAGCAGTATTACGACAGGATGGCGAAGGCCTACGACAGGATATTTGCAAGAGCGGGCATCCCCGAGACAGTATCGGTCAAGTCCGACTCGGGCATGATCGGCGGAAGCGTATCTCATGAATATATGCTTCTTACCGAGGCCGGAGAGGACTCCATAGTTCTCTGCGACGAGTGCGGCTACAGCGCAAATATGGAGGCTGCCGACACGACGGTTGACAACAGCGGCTGCGCACCTGCAGGAGAGCTTAAGAAGGTTCACACGCCCGACTGCAAGACCATAGAGGAGGTATGTACCTTCCTTAACAGTAAGGTTGAAGAATCCTGCAAGGCGGTTATATATCAGAAGAACCTGACCGATGAGTATGTAGTTGTCTTCCTGAGAGGCGATTACGAGGTAAATGAGACCAAGCTCACCAATCTCCTGGGCGAGAAGGTTCACCCGGCGGTCATCACCGAGGACAGCGGTCTGGTAGCGGGCTTCTGCGGTCCTTACGGACAGCATGCCGACTGCACCATCATTTACGATAAGTCGCTTGACGGCATAGAGAACCTGTGCGCAGGTGCAAACGAAGTTGACTATCACTATACCGGACTTAACATCAGGCGCGATGTGGGTGAGGTAGAGTATGTGGATGTGGCGAAGATCAAGACAGGCGGCATATGCCCCTGCTGCGGAAAGAAGACCATACACATAAGCAGAGGTATAGAGGTCGGAAATATATTCCAGCTCGGCACCAAGTACAGCAAGTCCATGGGCATGACCTACACCGATGAGAACGGTGAGGTAAAGACTCCTATCATGGGCTGCTACGGCATAGGTGTCGGAAGACTCGCGGCTTCTGTCTGCGAGGCAAAGCGCGACGATTACGGCCCGATATGGCCTATATCCATAGCACCCTGGCAGGTACATATCTGCTGTATGCGTGTCGACAAGGAAGAGTGCAGGTCGATCGGTGACAGATTATATAAGGAGATGCTCGATGCGGGCATAGAAGTTATATACGATGACAGGAAGGCAAGTGTCGGAGCCATGCTTGCGGATGCCGACCTCCTTGGAGTTCCGGTCAGAGTAGTGATCGGACCGAAGAACGCGGTAAACGGCGAGGTCGAGATCGTGACCAGAGATAAGAGGTACAGCGAGAAGGTAAGCGTTGACTCTGCCTTAGACGAGACAAAGAAGATGATCGCAAAGCTCTTTGCCGAGATCAATGAGCATGTGAAGGAAAGATAAAAGTGTACCTTGACATTTCGCGGAATGTGTATATACTTAAGAAAGAATCTTCGGGCTTGTGCCCGAAGATTCTTAAAAAATACAGACAGTTACAGAAGCAATGGCGCTTCAGGACTTAACCGGTCTTGAAGTGCCCTTTTTTATATCCAAATACATAAAGGGAGGTGCGATTATGACGAAGTCATAATTTGCATCGCACCGACCGTTTGGGCAGGATTACGAAGTAATCATGCCAATACATATTA
>ONVB01000355.1 GCA_900321145.1 uncultured Eubacteriales bacterium
GGAGATGATGATAACCGGAACAAAAGAATAGCTGCCGACTCCCTTAACCTTGCACACAGTACATATAATAATGATCAGCTCCCCCACTGCGGCAACGACCATGCAAAGCTTCGGATCGAGGCTGACAACACCCTTCCTTATGGCATATCCCGCAAGGAAAAACAAAGGATAGATGGTATATACACAGATATAAAAGCCCACGGTCTTTCCCGCAAGTGAGTTTATCGTAGGTATAACAGACATAAAGAGGAACAGCATCGCAAGCAGATACAGGAAATCCCTGTCCTTCATGTGTCTCACAAGGATCCTCGTGTACGGCAGCGTGATATAAAGAGCAAGTATCAGATACAGATACCATACATGTCCCCAGCTCCCGTTGAAGATAAACTCATTCCACCAGGTCGGGATCAGCTTGCCGAAGGAAAACTCTCCTGCTGCCGCCTCATCTATGATCTCATAAATAAATGTAAAAAGAGCAAGAACTCCAAGCATTCTCAGTATATAACCGCGAAGCTTCGCTCTTCCCATCTTCTTTCCCGGATCAAGAAGCAGAGCGCCCGTCACCATCACAAAGCACGGAACCGCAAAGAGCATACAGTTTCTTATGCAGTTGGAGATCATAGCACCCGTCTCGGTAGCTGTCTCAAGCCCTGCCCCCGCAAAGAACACATGAAGTATGCACACTCCTATGCACGCTATCGCCCTGATATATGAAAATGAATCTATTCTCTCCTTTTCCATAACACCCTCCTTGTCTTCTACCGTTAGCTTTTAATATAAGCAGCCTTTGTTCCCGAAGGACCTTTCCCGCCTTTTTCAACAGGAAGGATCTGTATCGCTTCTATTCTCTTGCCAAAGCCCGCGGTCCCCGATGTAGCACCGTTCTTCGCCCATCCGAGCCATCCGTAGCCCTGAGCATACACTCTGTAGTACAGATCATACTTTGCAGCGATGCCTCCCGTAAGCTTGATCTGCAACGACTCAACTCTCTTCTTTAATCCCATTGTTCCCGAGGTCTTACCGTTTTCAACCCATTCCTGCCAGCCATAGGTCTGTACATAGCTTCTGTACTTTATACCTCCCGATGTCTCCTTCTTCGAGAGTTTTATCTGAAGTCCTTCCATACGCTTTGCAGCCGCAGAAGTTCCGGAGGTTGTTCCGTCCTTCACCCAGCCCTGCCAGCCATAGGTCTGTACATATGTCCTGTAGCTTACATCAAGTTTTTCCGTCTTATCCTTCGTTATCACAAACGACTTCGTCACCGAGCCGGTATAATTGCCCTTTCCGGTTATGATCACGGAACCCGTTCCGATATTGACATTGTTTTTATATGAAAGCGTATAATCTGTATTTAGCTTCAGCAGCACATTTCCGTCCTTTACGGTCACCGCCGGTTTAAGCCCCGAGCCGGTATATACCATTGTGGGCTGTACTATGGTTATCCCGAGCTGAGCTGCTGTTTTCTGCTCTTTCACCGTATCCTGTTTTGAATCCTCCTCTGTGCCCGTCAGGTTCATAGGATCCACATTATAGAACCTTATCTCGTTATCGCTTACCTTTATCCTCTCCCAAGTAGCATAATTATAAGAATAGCTTTCTTTCGTGGTCACATACCACTCCACTGTTCCGTCCGAGAGGACAATAGGCTGACAATCAGAAAGCTTCCACGGCTTCTTTGCTATGCTTCCGATCACATTTCCAAAGGAGTCTATCTTCGCGATCCTGCAGGCCTGTGATGAACCCGCTGCCGATGTACCGCTGTATTCTTCTATCCACATCAGTATGAAATGCCCGTCATTAAGCTTGACAAGCTGAGGAGTGTTACAGCTCACACCGTCACTCTCCCTGTAATCTGTTATCTGCTTTATCACAGACGAGCCCGTACTCCTGTTTACAACCGCAAGCTTTACATTTCTTCCCGATGAATAGCTGTCACCGATATCCTGGTTATAAGCTATGATGCCGTTCATCCTTGAAAGCTCAAAACCGCCGACCGAAACTCCGGTATAATTGGCTCCGGTCTGTCCGGGTATCTCGACTGCGTAGCTTCTTACCACCGGACTTGTCATCTGACCCGATACCGGATATCCCGTAAATGTAACGGCTCTCGGATATGCATCACCGTGATCGACCCTGTATACCATCCCGTCCGATATCCTGATGAACTGATTGAACGAATGACTCACATAACCGACTGAATAATTGTATACAGAATAATGTGAATCCTTGACGCTCATATCGCTTTCCTTTATCTCGAAGGTCATGTTCGCCTGGTGATTAAGACCGTCAGAGGACTTAAACATGGTATGACAGGTGTGTATATAAAGGATTCCCGCATTTTCCGCCATTCTTAAGGAACCTGCATGTGTCGGTGAGAGGGTGTTTGCTCCATAGACATGCGCTGCTCCCTTTCGGTTCCAGTTCTTGTCATAACGGGTAACCCTCAGTACCTCCGCATCATTGCTCTCGGCAGTATTTGTCTTCCCCGTCACGATAAAGTAATAATCCTTGCCGGCATAAAAACCTCCGAATATATCGAGCTCGGTGTTGATGATCTTCCCTACTATCTCCTTGCCGTTCCTGTCACAATACTTCACTATGATATTGCCGTCTCCGACATATTCCACTCTCATCAGAGTATTTGCATCTATCTGTGTTAGATACGATCCGACAACCGCCCCGTAGGTCGAATAATCATTATCATTTACATTTTCCGAGTCGCTTGAAGCATAAGTACTCTCACCCTTTGAAGCGCTTGCCGGAGCTGTGACGGTCACCTTGTATTTTGCGGTAAGCCCATGAAACTTTGCAGTGATTGTTGCGGTTCCCGGCATCCAGGCATCTGCATTTCCGTTTTCATCTATTGTGAGTACGGAGCTGTCCGAGGATGTAAAGTCTATCCTGCTTGTCATGGTCGAATCCGTTATAATCTTATATCCGGCCGACTCACCGCATATAAGCGATGACTTACCGCTTATTGAAATCTTTGTCGGATAGCTTATCGAAGGAACTTCAACATAATACTTGCCATTTTCTTTTTCTAA
>ONVB01000001.1 GCA_900321145.1 uncultured Eubacteriales bacterium
AATGCTGATGGATATAAGAGCCGAGCTTATCGACCTTTCGAAGAAGAAGAAGGAGATCAGCTCCTACGATCATCAAGCTGAGCTGATACGGCTTCTGTCGGACAGGATCACATCCTTTAAGGGGATATATGAAAAGAGAGAAGGCGCGGGGGCTGTCATAGCTGCTGTCGCCGCAGGCGCCGGCGCGAAGGTGAAGTCCACCGAAGCCGAGCTTGAGGAGCTTAAAACAAGCTCGGATGAAGCTGAGATCAGGCTTAAGGAGGGTGAGTATGAGCTTGCCTGCCTTAATGTGGCAAGGGACAGGAATGCACTTAAAGTTCTTAAGTCCGAGGCTGCAGGGATTGAGCATGAGGCTGCGGAAAAGAAGGAAAATATCGAAAGCATAAAGAGAGAATTAGAGCTTGCCGAGAACGGAAACGACTATCTCGAGTATATGGAAGAGTCCGGTAAGAGAGATAACTTAGACAGAGTGATAAAATCTCTTCTTTCGGGTGAGGGCTTCGATGAGGATGAGCTTTATGCATGCGTGGCAGGCATAAAGAGATATTTTGATACGGCATTGGCAAAGCTCGAGAAGGAAGAAGAGGAGTATGAGGCGGATCTCCTTAAAAAAAGGGAGGAGAGCGAGTCCTTAGACAAGCTTGTCACCGAGGCACAGCTTTTTGCGGCTTCGGCAAGAGCCAGGGAGGAGATGTTTGATGACAGAGCCAAGATGTGTGAAAACAGGCTGAACGATTTAAGGCTCAAGCTTGCGCATATCTCGCTTTTGTCCTCATCGGAAGATGCCTCCGGGGTTGAGAAGAGAGTCGAAGAGCTTAAAAAGAGGTTAAAGGAAAAGGAGGCTGAAACCTATAAGGCAAGGGAGGAAAGCTTAAGCCTTAAGGAAGAGCTTGACCGTAGGGAAAGTCTTGCGGCCGGGAAAGAAAGCCTGCTTGAGGAATACAGAAAGAATAAGACTGAGTATGCAAGATACGCGGAGCGAATCAAAGCCATGCTCGCTCTGTACGGCGTGGAGAAGACGGAGGAGCTTGCAGGTGCCATACGAGAGAGAGAGTATGCGGGCAGAGTATCACTTGCGGAGGCCGAGCACAGGCTGAAGTCTAAGGATAAGAGAGTTTCGGATATAGAAAAAGGAATCATAGTTGAGCAGTCGAAGGCTGTCGGTGCTGTGCTTTCGTATATAAAGAGCAGATACGGTTCCGAAGCGGTATCCGGTATGGATTATATAGCCGCTTTAGACCGAGAAAACGCAGCTGAGCTGATGGACTATAATCCGCAGCTTTGCTATGGCATAGTGGTAAAGGATTATGAAAGGATTGCCGACGATCCCGTGCTTGTCGATATGCGCGGACTCGATATGCCCGTCATGATCTATGACAAGGATAGTCTGTATATAGATAAGAGCGGAACGTATGAGGGCAGATTTTCCGCAGGCATTTCGGCGGCGGCGCTCTCGAGTGAGGAGGCAGTCAGGGAGATCCTGACTCTGGCAAGGGATGAAGCGGAGGATGAGAGGAAGAACTGCCGCAGCATAAGGGATACCATAGACACCTACAGAGAGGATACGGGTTTTATAGAAGGACTGCCGGAGAGCTTTTTATGTGCTCTGGAAAAGGGCGAAGCCGGTCTTATATCGGAGCTTGAGGAGGCAAGATCGGATGCGAAAAAGGTGCAGGCGGAGTATAAGGCCGTAGAGGAAAATACAGAAGAACTCTTAAGAGATACGGACAGGATAAGAGAAGAACTCGACAGCGTGTACGAGGACCTGTCTGTCCTTAAGCTGATGAAGGAGCTTGAGGAAGAGCTTGCCGAGGCCAAAGCAAAGAAGGATGAAGCTGAAAGAGATGCAAAGCGCTCAGCCTCAAGACTTGAGGAGTACAGTGCGGGAAGCGTGAACAAGAAGCTCGAGCTTGACAGGACCATATCCGATGTCGAGAGTATAAAGCGAAGAAAGAGAAAGCTTGCGGCCGAGTGGAACGACATATATATGCCTTATTACGATCCGGACAGGGCTGTCGATGAATTAAAGCTTGATGAGGATGAGCTTAAGAGCCGTTTTACCGCCATCATCGAAAGCAGGAAGGAAAATGCGGACAGCATCGATGACAAGAAGGCGCTTCTTAAAGCTATGGATGCCACTAAGGAAAGGATACTTAAGGGCATAGCAAGACGCGGCGGAGATACAGACAGGCTTGAGGAGATGTATCGCGAAGGCCTGCTGAAGCCGGCCACCGAGGATTTTATAATCTCGGCGGAAAGAAGATATAAGGAAGCCTGCGACAGTCTGCGTGAGACAGAAAACAGATTCAAGCTCAAGAGGTCCGAGGCGGACAAGCTGTCGGGCAGTCTTGATTATATGATAAGAGACATAGAGAAGAGCTTTGACGGCAGGGGATATGATGAGTCAAAGGAACAGCTTACGGTGTCTGAGGTCCTCGATGCCATCAGTGACTGTGAGGCTTCGCTGAAGGAGTTAAAGAGCAAGGCAAAGGAAAGAGGAGAGCTTTACAGAAGGAAGGAGCGCTTCTTAAGAAGCATAAACGATATATATAAGGATGCGCTGCGTATAGTTAAGAATCATGAGCTTGTTGCAGATGAGAATGTGGTGATCGCCGAGGATGAGATGTCCGCCGCCTTTGAGGAGGCGCTTGTGGAGTTTGACAAGGCGAACAAGCACTTGGAGAGAGCCGGATCCGAGCTTATGCGCTTCAAGGGAAGGACCACAGACTCGTTGATGGAGCTTAAGGCTGCGGAGCTTGCTGCTACCATCAGGGATGATGTACAAATACCGAAGACCACAGCGGAGGCAGAGGTCCTCACGTCAAACTTAAAGTCTATCGCTGAGTTTATCTATCTTGAAAAGGACAGGGTGGTAAAGAGCCTTACCGATATGGAAAACTTAAAGAAGGGCTTTGAGGAGCAGTGCCTGCAGAGATGTATGGATGTAAAGACGGAATTGGAGAAGCTGCCTAAGCTTTCGACCATTACCTTAGACGGTGAGGAGATCAGGATGGTCGGCCTCTCCATACCTTATGTCAAGGATGAATTCCTTGCGGAGAGGATGTCGGAGTATATAGGAAAGATCGCCGAGACTGCCGACTCCTACGATTCGGAGAGCGAACGGCTCAAGTATATCAGCAAGAGCCTGTCCATGAAGAGACTTTTTTCCGTCATGGTCACCGATATGAACAGGATAGTCCTGACGCTATATAAGCGCGAGAGGATCAAGGAGCAGAGCAGGTACTTAAAGTATGAGGAAGCGGTCGGAAGTACCGGCCAGTCGCAGGGTATCTACATTCAGTTCCTTGTAGCCGTGATAAATTACATTTCCGGTATGTACAGCATAAACAGCTCAAATGAACTCGCGAAGACCATATTTATAGACAATCCTTTCGGAGCTGCGAAGGATATCTATATATGGGAGCCTATATTTGCGCTTCTTAAGGCAAATAACGTGCAGCTAATAGTCCCGGCCCGGGGCGCGACTCCGGCGATCACGGGCAGGTTCGACGTGAACTATGTGCTCGGGCAGAAGATGAGCGACGGAAAGCAGCTTACGGTAGTTACCGATTATACCAGCAATGTGGATCAGCAGGAGCTCTTCTACAGCGAGATGGATTTCGAACAGACTTCGTTTGATTTTATATAAGGATTTTTGGCTACGCGCCTGCGGAACGATGCGGCATGTCCGGGGCATTTTAAGCGTGGCGAAGGATCTTCGGGGAGACAGGTATGCACTACAAAGAGGTCAAGGCGATTCTTTCGCCTCAAAACGGAATGAATATATACAGGGGTTGCACGATGGGATGCCTGTATTGTGATGCGAGGAGCAAATGTTACCGTGTCACCCACGCCTTTGAAGATGTGGAGATAAAGCAGAAGGCCGATGACATGCTCGAGCATGCATTGAAGAGAAAGCGCACGAAGAGCATGATATCCACGGGTACCATGAACGATCCCTACATAGAGCTTGAGTGCGAACTTGAGCTGTTCAGGAGGTGCCTGAACCAGATTGAAAGGTTTGAGTTCGGATTGGTGCTAAAGACCAGGTCGGAGCTTATCTTAAGAGATCTTGATATCCTGAGCAGCATAGCAAGGAAGACAAAATGTGTAGTCATCATTCCGCTGTCGGCAGCAGACGATAAGCTTTCGAAAAAGCTTGAACCCGGAGCGGCCATAACCTCTAAGAGGGTGGAGATATTAAAGACCTTAAGGGATAAGGGCATAACGACCATAGTGTCGATCGAGCCGATAATACCCTTTATCAATGACGATACGGAGAATATAAAAACAATTCTCGATTATTGTGTTGATGCCGGTGTTTATGGTATTATGTGTGAGGAAACGGGCATACTTTTGAGAGACGGCTCAAAGGAGTATTTTATGAGTGCGCTTCACAGGAAGTTCCCCGGGATAGAAGAGATATATGAGGATAAGTTCTACGACGCGGGCGAGGTGTTAAGCGAGCACAGCAGCGAGCTTACCGGTCTTATCAACAAAACCTGCGACGAGCATGGGATAGTCCGGGACAGGGAAGAATTAAAGCGCTTTATGCGTGAGTATAAGAATAAGACCAACGGAGTCCAGCTAGATATGATGGAGATGCTGATGGGCAACGCATTTTAGGCGGCTGCTGCAGCAGGAGGAGTGAGCATGAGTAAAAATACTTCAGACAGCAAAGCAAAGAATAATGATAAAAAAAGCGCAAGTGATACTGCCGGACAGAAGGAGCAGGCGGTAAAGCCTCAGTATACACCTCAGGAGGCACCGAAGATGACTTTCTACACGATCATGGCGTTATTTACGGCCCTGGTGAGTGTGGCTGCGGCCTTCTTCGGCGCGGTGGTGTCATCGATGCCCATACACTATATACTTGAAGCCTTCTTAGG
>ONVB01000269.1 GCA_900321145.1 uncultured Eubacteriales bacterium
CTGCATGGAGGCCGGAGGAAGAGGCTTCACTCACCTTGTCAACCAGATAGTCAGGGACTTCGACTCCATTCCTATATACGAGGATATGATCAAGCCGAAGGTTGGTATCGTAGGCGAGATCTTGGTCAAGTTCCTGCCCTCTGCAAACAACCATATCGTAGACCTGCTTGAAGCCGAAGGTGCAGAGGCTGTCATGCCCGACCTGCTCGACTTCTTCATGTACAGCTTCTACAACAACGTATATAAGACCGAGTTCCTCGGCAGGCCCAAGAAGAACGCACGAAACTCCAACATAGGTATTGAAGCCTTAGAGCTTGTGAGAAGGCCTGTGACACAGGCGTTAAAAAAGTCAAAGAGGTTCACTCCTTCGGTTCACATAAAGCATATCGCCGAGTATGCCAAGCCTATCGTATCCCTCGGCAACCAGACCGGTGAGGGCTGGTTTTTAACCGGCGAGATGGTCGAGCTCATCTTAAGCGGCACAAGCAATATCGTGTGCGCACAGCCTTTCGCCTGCCTGCCGAACCACATAGTCGGCAAGGGCGTGATCAAGGCCTTGAGGCAGGCTTATCCCGATGCGAACATCGTGCCGATTGACTACGACCCGAGCGCCTCGGAGGTCAATCAGGTAAACCGCATCAAGCTTATGCTTGCAACCGCACGGAAGAATATCGGACTGAAATAAAGATAACAAAGAGGACGCGTGTTTGTGACGAGTCAAAGGCCCGTTACAAGACTGCGTCCCCTTTTTATGTCCCAACTTCCGCTTGACAACAATACGGCAAGCGTATATCATCTATATCGATCTGTGCTCCCCGTAAAAGGAGCTTATATGTACAGCAAAGTTTTAAGCAGTGCCGTGACAGGCGTGTCAGGCACGAAGGTCTACGTAGAGGCAGATATACATGACGGTCTGCCTACTTTTTCTATGGTCGGATACCTTTCATCCTCGGTTCGCGAGGCAGGTGAACGCGTAAGGACAGCGTTAAAAAACTCCGGCTATATTCTCCCCGCAAAGAGAATAACAGTCAATCTCTCGCCGGCAGACTTAAAGAAGGACGGGTCTTCTTTTGATCTGCCTATTGCGGTCGCCATTCTGCTTGCCATGGGCATAACTCCCGTGCGCGACATAAGCAATACTCTTATTTTGGGTGAGCTTTCCTTAAACGGAGATGTAAAGCCGGTAACGGGCGTTCTTCCCATGGTCCATCACGCAAAGCAAAACGGTGTCACCTCATGCATAATACCCAAAGAAAATGTTGAGGAGGCCGCTTTGATAGATGGTGTAGAGGTCATAGGTATCAGCTCTGTAGCCGAACTGACCGGCTATCTCGACGGAAGCATAGAGATAGCCGCCGTATCAAACCTCTTTAACACAAGCTATCAACAGGAACAGACAAACAAGGTGGACTTCGCCGATGTAAAGGGGCAGGCTGTCTTAAAGCGCGGTATGGAGATAGCCGCGGCAGGCTTTCACAACGTCCTTATGACGGGCGCTGCCGGGGCCGGAAAGTCCATGATAGCAAAATGCCTGCCTACCATCATGCCCAAGCTTTCCACAGAGGAAAGCATAGAGGTCACGAAAATATACAGCATATCCGGTCTGCTTCCCGACAAGGGCAAGCTTATTACCGCCCGTCCTTTCCGCTCTCCGCACCACACTGTTTCCAACAGAGCTCTGACGGGTGGAGGAAGTATCCCAAGACCCGGTGAGGTTAGTCTTGCACATAACGGAGTTCTCTTTCTCGACGAGTTTCCTGAATTTGCCAAGAGCGTCCTCGAAGTGCTCAGACAGCCCATGGAAGACAGACAGATAACTATATCGAGGGTAAATGCTGCCTACTCCTTTCCTGCGGATTTCATGCTCGTCGCAGCCATGAATCCCTGTCCCTGCGGCTACTATCCGGATATGCGCCGCTGTCGCTGTACCCCCGACATGATCAGACGCTATCAGGGAAAAATAAGCGGTCCTCTCACAGACAGGATAGATATAACAATGGAGGTTAAGCCTCTCACAAGCGACGAGCTCTTCTCGGAGCCCGACGGAGAACGCTCCTTCGATATCCGGCTTCGTGTGGAAGCCGCACGTGAAAGGCAGAGGCTCCGCTACAAAGATGAAGCCCTTCACTTCAATTCTCAGCTCGAGGGAAAGCTTATAAAGAAGTATATCCGACTGGATGCAGGTTGTGAAGCATTGATAAAAGAAGCCTTTGAAACCATGGATCTTTCCGCAAGAGGTGCCCACCGTGTACTGAAGCTTGCCAGGACCATAGCCGATCTTGCCGAAAGTGATGAGATAAGAGAAGAACACATCAAAGAAGCTTTGTTCTTCAGGATGAAGGGGGTGTCAGACCATGAACAGGCATGAGACCGATCTTAGAAAATACTGGTTTTCCATGATACAGGAGCCATCATACCCAAGAAAGCAGATGCTTGTCATGCTGTCCGGGGGGATAGATGCTCTGTATGAAATGAGTGAACATGATATCCGGAAGCTTTTTACCGACAGAATGTCGGAACCGGTTTTGTCGGATATGATCAGCTCCCGCAGCAAAGACATGCTCGAGGAAAAGGTCGGAAAGCTTGGGGAAGCAGGGATAAGCATGTTATATCCGGAGCTGCCCGAATACCCCGTGAAGCTAAAGAACATCGCAGATCCGCCTTTCGTTCTCTTCACCAGGGGAAGTCTTGATCTGTCTAAAGCGGTGGACAATCCGTCTATTGCGATAGTCGGTGCAAGAAAAGCCGATACCTACGGAAGCGAGATGTCCCGATTCTTCGCCAAGGAGCTGTCAATCGCCGGAATAACGGTTATAAGCGGGCTTGCCGCAGGCATAGACGGAAAAGCCCACGAAGGCTGTCTTTCAGCAGGCGGTAATACCATCGCAGTACTCGGCTGCGGAATCGATATCCCCTACCCAAGGAGCAACTCTCCTCTGTACTTTGACATAGCAGAAAAAGGACTGATCATATCCGAGTTTCCGCCCGGTACCGCTCCCCTCGCATGGAGATTTCCGATCAGAAACCGTATCATAAGCGGTCTTTCCGACGGTGTGCTCGTGATAGAAGCCAGAGAAAAGTCAGGCTCTCTCATCACCGCAGATCTTGGGCTTGAACAGGGAAAGACCATATTTGCGCTTCCCGGGAGAGCCTATGACACAAACGCCGCAGGCACAAATAATTTGATAAAGCAAGGCGCTGTATGCGTTACCGAGCCTACGGATATCATTCGCGAGTTAAAGCAGGATATTACATTTATCCGGGATGAAGGGCCGCAGTCCGGGGATAGCAATATCTCCGGACTGTCTCAGGATGAGCTGAAGCTCTTTCTCATGCTCAACCTCGATCCCATATATATAGACGAGCTTATCTCCCGTTCCGGCTTCGACATAACCCGTACCATAAGCACGCTATACTCTCTCGAAAAAAAAGGTTATGTGATCCAGCCAAGGCAGGGCTGGTACATAACCGGGGATTTCACGAAAGGAGTTTCGTACTGAATAAAACATCCTGAGCGAAGCGAAGGAAAACTTAAGATCCTTCTTAAGATCCTTCGCTTCGCTCAGGATGACACTTGATTTTATGACGCTTTTTGAAATAACGCTTTTCGGTATAACGCTTTTGGGTATAATGCTTTTCGGTATAGCGCTTTTTTATAAACCGCTTTTAGTAATAAAGCTTCTTCTCGAAGTACTCCTTTAAGTCTTCGATCTTTACTCTCTCCTGCTCCATGCTGTCACGCTCTCTGACTGTGACAGAACCGTCTGTCTCTGAATCAAAGTCATAAGTTACGCAGAACGGAGTACCGATCTCATCCTGACGACGATAGCGCTTACCTATATTTCCTCTGTCATCGTACTCGCAGTACCAGTACTTTGAAAGATCCGCAAATACCTTCTCCGCACCCTCGCCGAGCTTCTTTGAGAGCGGAAGCACACCGATCTTGACAGGCGCAAGCGCCGGATGGAAACGAAGTACGGTTCTTGTATCTCCGCCTTCAAGCTCCTCCTCGTCATATGCCTCGCAAAGGAACGCAAGCACTACTCTGTCCGCACCGAGCGAAGGCTCTATTACGTAAGGTATATACTTCTCCTTGGTCTCGTCATCAAAGTACTCCATGGACTCTCCGGACACATTCTGATGCTGTGTAAGGTCATAGTTTGTTCTGTCGGCTATGCCCCAAAGCTCACCCCAGTCAGTAAACGGGAATGCATACTCGATATCTGTTGTGGCATTGCTGTAGAAGGAAAGCTCCTCCTTCTCGTGATCACGGAGTCTTAAGTGCTCCTCCTTTATACCTAGGTCAAGAAGCCACTTGTAGCAGAAGCCTCTCCAGTACTCGAACCACTCGAGGTCCGTACCCGGCTTGCAGAAGAACTCAAGCTCCATCTGCTCGAACTCTCTGGTCCTGAAGGTAAAGTTACCCGGTGTGATCTCATTTCTGAAGGACTTACCTACCTGACCTATACCGAAGGGAACCTTCTTTCTTGAGGTTCTCTGAACATTCTTGAAGTTGACGAATATACCCTGTGCTGTCTCAGGCCTTAAGTATACAGTATTCTTTGCGTCCTCTGTGACACCCTGGAAGGTCTTGAACATAAGATTGAACTGTCTGATATCCGTAAAGTTGTGCTTGCCGCAGGTCGGACAGGGAACATTCTCGTCATCTATGAACTTCTTCATCTCTTCGTTTGACCATGCGTCGACCGAAGACTTTAACTCTATACCCTTCTCGGCCGCATAAGCCTCGATTATATTATCCGCTCTGAATCGCTCGTGGCACTCTTTACAGTCCATAAGAGGATCGGAGAAGCTCTTTAAGTGGCCGGATGCTATCCATGTCTGCGGATTCATGAGTATCGCACAGTCAACTCCCACATTATAAGGATTCTCCTGGATGAACTTCTTCCACCATGCCTTCTTCACATTGTTCTTGAACTCCACGCCGAGATTACCGTAATCCCAGGTGTTGGCAAGTCCTCCGTATATCTCGGAACCCGGATATATGAAGCCTCTCGCCTTGGCCAATGCCTCGATTTTGTCCATTGTCTTTTCCATCGCTTTATATTCCTTTCATAAAAAAATCGATTTTATTTCTACAAGAGGTAAAGTCTACACTATACCGCTTAAAATTGCAAGTGATTTGAACTCTCTGTCCACATATCTTTTTACAAATGCGTCGCAGATCCTTTCAAATTCATCCATAGCATCACTCTTTAAGGCAAACCCGAACAGGGCCGTGAGAGGGCTGCTTGCGATATACTTAAGAGTATACGCAACAGTCGGTGATATCCTCACAGCATCCTTCGCAAGCCTTCCGCAGGCGTCACAGAGCACGCCTCCCTTGTTCACAGAAAACCATGCCCCCGCATCCTTCAGTCCGCATGACACGCAGCCCGATACATTTGGTCCTTCACCCGCAAATGTCATGGTTTTAAGCTCAAATACCCTCCTTACCAGGTTAAGCTCCGGTTCGCCCTTCTCAACCGCTTTTATCGCCAGATACAGCAGGTTGAGCATATCCTTCGAATATTCTCCTTCATGGGTATAATAAGACATAAACTCACAGAAGTATGACGCATGACAGAACTTCTCCATATCAAGCTCGAGTCCGGCGAATCTCTCGCTTATATCGGCACTGTAGAGTGTATAGGAATCCCTGCCTCTCTTCACGGTAAAGCTCCCCATGGCAAATATCCTGCAGGCCGACACCAGCGGATTCTTAGGTTTTCGCGCATTATTTGCGAACATGGTCACCTTCCCGCATTCCTTGGTCAGCACCACAAGCCTCTTTCCGTATTCGCCCTGATCTGCGGCATAAAGCACCATGCCTGACAGTACTTCTTCATCACTCATCTTCTTTGTACCCGAAGTTTTTTAAATTCACATCACTGTCGCGCCAATCCTTTTTAACCTTCACCCAGAGCTTAAGATTGACCTTGGTTTCGAGCATATTCTCTATGCTCACTCTGGCTGCGCTTCCTATCTTCTTCAAGCTCTGTCCCTGCTTTCCGATGATGATTCCCTTATGTCCCTCACGTTCACAGATGATAGTGGCATCTATATCATATATGCCGCCGTCCTCCCTGAGCTTCATCCTGTCTATCATGACAGCTATACCGTGCGGAACCTCATCATCAAGCTGTCTTAAGGCCTGCTCTCTGATCATCTCCGCCACTATCTGTCTCTCGGGCTGGTCTGTCACGGTATCCTCATCGTAGAAGCGGTGACCGTAAGGCATATAGCTCTTTATAACCTTGATAAGTTCCCCGGTATTTCTGCTCTTTAAGGCTGATACCGGAACTATTTCCGCGAAGTCATACAGGGCCTTATAATACTCTATCGCTTCGAAAACACCCTTTTCATCGACCGTATCGGTTTTATTGATAACTAAGATAACGGGAGTGTTCACCTTATCGAACATCTCCATTATCTGTCTCTCTCCGGCCCCGGAGTAAGTCACCGGCTCGACGATAAAAAGTATAACATCGCAGTCGGAAAGCGTACCCGTTGCGGTCTTCAGCATATACTCTCCGAGCTTGTTCCTTGCTTTGTTTATTCCCGGTGTATCAAGGAACACTATCTGGGCGTCATCGTCGGTGTAGACCGTCTTTATCCTGTTCCTCGTAGTCTGGGCCTTTCTGCTTGTGATAGCGATCTTCTGCCCGATCAGATGGTTCATAAGCGTGGATTTGCCCACGTTGGGCCTGCCTATTATGGCCGCAAAGCCTGCCTTATAATCGGCCTTCCCGGCACTCTCGCTCACATCCTTGCCAAAAGCCTGCGCCATCATCCTGTCCAAATCAGTCATTATTTAATCTCCGTTATATTCATAAAGATGTCTTTAGCTTCCTCAATCCTGTTTTCATCACCTATCGCGCAGATTATCTCTCCCTTAGAGAGCACCTCCACATACGGCTTAAGCGATCTTATCTTTTCAGACGTGCATGAAAGCACCTCATCTCTCTGTTTCTTGAGGTCCTCCTCCGTTATACCTGTCACATAGGCAAGATACGAAAAGCTTCCCTCTGCCGACGGGGTAAGAGGCACATCAAGCTTGGCTATGGCGCCGATGATATACTTGGTCATATCCCTCTCGTCGCAATCAAACTCCTCTACATACTCTGCCGCCTTTTTATATATCTCGTAGGTCGACATGAGATTAGGATCCCTGTAGGATGTAAAGTAGGCATTTCCGTTTCTCGAGAAGCCGCACATGGAGCCGTATGCTCCTCCCTTAACTCGTACATTGATCCAGAGGTAATCATAAGAAAATATGACATTGAGCACCTCTAAAGCGCCGTCATACTCGAGTCCCTCACGCTTAAAGTTGCCGGCCGTAGCCACATACTGAACCTGACTTGCCGTCTTGAAGCCCTCATTTTTCACCGCAGGGGTTATCTCCTCCGTCTTGTCAAAGCTGAGTCTTGTAGACAGCCTGTTGGAGAGGTGGGTTACTGCTCCGGTAAGCATCTCCTCGGGCGACTTGTCCGAGGTGTAGCTTATGGTAAGCCCGCCTCTGTAAAGCACCTTTGAGAGCACTTCGGAGAGTCTGTCACAGAGTTCATCTATCCTCTCATCGAAATTATCGTCTATATCGGAAAGGAATTCATAGTAGTCTATTCCGTCAAGCTTATCCTTGACTAAAGCCCCCTGAGTCAGATAAGCCAAAGCTCTCGCTGCGGCAGCCGTATGACCGCTTGAAGCTATATCGTTCTTAAGGTTCGCACGGGTTTCGCTGACTATCTCCCTCAGTCTCTTCCTGTCGGTAATATGTGAGGTGAATAAAAGCTCCTCCACAAGCTCCATGCCCTTATCCAGGTTCTCGTCAAGAAGCTTTAAGAGTACCGTAAATGCGGCATCAAAGCTTTTACCTTCCTTTCCTATATCCACAACCCCTTCAGAGAAGCCTATGCCTCCGGTGTAAAGATTGATCTCGGATGTCAGGTCACCGTAATCATGCTCGTCCGTATCCACATACTTGAACACATCCGTAAGAAGCGAGATATAAGGATAGTCCGAAAGCGGCAGATCGTTTAAGCTGAAGTTGAGCGAGATATAGCTTATCCCGTTTGTAAATATATCGTGACTCACTACCTTTACCTGCTCTATCATCAGCTCCCTGTTTTTGAGCTTTCTCGCCTCCCTGCCCAAATCCTCTATGGAAAGAAGCGGTATCGTCCTGAGCTCCTCGGGGGTTGAGGGTTCCGACTGATACTCCTTTAAGTGCTCCATATTGGCTCTTATGGCCTCTATCTCCTCTTTGCTCAGGCTATCCTTATAAGCCTCAAGCTTAGCCTTTCTCTCTGCATCTTTCTTGGCATTCAGCCCCCTCTCGGGAATAAGGATCACCCTGGACTTATGCTTATTCTTAAGTATCTTCTCGTCTATAAGAGTTTCAAAGTAGTTCTCATCCAAAGCCTTCTTGAGCCTGTCAAACACCGGATTGAGTTCAAGCACCGCAAATGCGTTGTCATCATCATAAAGCCAGGTATTCAGCGTATCAAGCCCATACATCAGCCCCTTCGGGAAACGCCCGAAGTTTGCCTCCTTGTGCTTAAACTCCATAAGATTAAGAGCTGCCCTTACCGCTTTTTTGTCTATTCCGTTAGACACCTGCTGTGTGAGCACAGACTCTATTATGCGTACAAATTCCTCCTCCTCGGAAGGATTTGCGTTCTGAGCCACAATGGACAAAATCGGCTGTCTGATGCCGTCATCAAACGATGAGTACACATCCTTTCCTATCCCGGCATCGATAAGCGCCTTCTTAAGCGGCGCACCCGGCATATCTATCAATACCTGTGTGATGACGGAAAATGCCGTTGTAAGCATCAAGTCACTTGTATCTCCGACCACCACATTATAGGAAAGAAATGTATTATCCTTCTCCTCATCATTTTCGGCTATCGAATAATGCTTTTCTTTTCTTACCGCTTCCTCGAAAGCCGAAGTTACGGGGATTTCCGAATCAACTTTAAGATATTCATACTTGCTCAGGTACTCATCATCTATATAGTTAAGCTCCGTCTCAAGGTCTATATCACCGTAAAGATATATGTAGCTGTTTGACGGATGATAATACTTCCTGTGAAAGTCTATAAACTCTTCCCTGTCAAGTCCGGTGATAAACTCCGGATCTCCGCCGGAGTCAACTCCGTAAGGTGCGTTCGGCAAAAGAGAGGTCTGTATATGCCTGAAAAGCTGCTGGTCCGAAGCGGAATAAGCTCCCCTCATCTCATTATATACAACGCCGTTATACTCAAGATCACCGTCCTCGTTGATCTCGTAATGCCAGCCCTCCTGCTGCATGATCTCTTCCCTGGTGTAGATATTCGGATGAAAAACCGCATCGAGATACACATCCATCAGATTGTGCAGATCCTTTGCATTCATTGACGCCACGGGATAAGCCGTTTTATCCGGATAGGTCATCGCGTTCAAAAATGTATTGAGCGAGCCCTTGGCAAGCTCGACAAAGGGATCCTTCGCCGGAAACTTCTTCGAACCGCAGAGCACCGAGTGCTCCATGATATGCGGTATGCCCTTGTTATTTACGGGCGGTGTCCTGAAGGCTATATTAAATACCTTATTTTCATCATCATTCTCTATCACAAGCACACGCGCACCTGTCTTGATATGCCTGAGCAGATAGCCTGTGCCGTTTAACTCGGCGAGCTTCTTTTCCTCCTTTAACTCATAACCCGGTATCTTTTTTATATCCACTTTTCTTCCTCCATTTACTTATGATCCATGCTAAGTCCTGCTGTCGCTGCAGGTAAAGTATATTACCTGGTAATCCTTTGCTATCTCGTAAAGGAACCTTCTGACCCTGCTTACCTTTTCATCATCGAATCCCATAAAAGGATCGTCTAAAACGACGAAGGGCTTTTCACCTTTATACATGGCAGATATGAGCGCCATGCGCATGCATACTCCCGCAAGGTCTCTCTGGCCCTTGGACATATATCTTAAATCCCTTGGCATGCCCGACTTCTTCACTCTTATATCCATGTCAGCATCAACCTCATAGTCTCCGGAGCCATCGGCTGAGATCAGCTCAAAGTACTTTTTAAAACCGCTGCTGATCGGGCCCATATACTTTGACGTAAAGCTGACCTTTGCCCTATTCAGATAATCGTTTGTCATGACTAAAATATCGTGCTGATGCTTCAAACGATCAAGTTCCTTTTGCTCTTCCTCGATCTTTACCGCATCGCGGTCAAGCTTTTCCTTCTCCTCATACATCTGTGTAAGCCTGTCATTTATATCTCTGATACCCTTGTAGGTTTCATTCAGCCTGTCGGTTATCTGTGTAAGCTCTTTGGACAGCTCCTCCACGGAGTGCTCTGCTGCAAGCTCCTTTACACTCTTATCGGACTTAAGTAAAGACATGTCGTTGTTTTTCTCAAATTCTCTTCTTCTGGCAGAGGCCACCTCATACTCTTTCCTTGCATTGCCCAGCCTGACCAGCCTGTCTTTTATGAGCAGCAGCTGCTCCGGTACATCCCCCGAAAAGTCTATCTCAAGTCCGGCAGTGATCTTCCTTATCTCGGTCTTCGCTTCATCGAGTGCTTTGTTCGTCTCCGCGCTTCTCTTTCTTAAGGCATCAAGGTTATTAAGCCTGTTACTAAGGGCGATAAGAGCGCTCAAAAAGAACTCATCCCTTCCGTCTATCTTCAGAAGCTCCGCATACCTTGCCTCTGTTTCCTTTGCCTTTTTGATGCGTTCTTCATCCTCGAGAAGAGCCTCGGTCATCCCGGCCAGCTCCTCCTTATACGCGGCCAGCGAAAGCTCTTCTGCTTTTTCCGCTTCGGTCTTGGTGTTGTCCAGCGGTACATCCTCAACATATTTTCTCGGTATACTGATACCTGCCGCGAGTAAACCGACTCCGACGAGCAAAAGAAATATTTCCCCCGCTATCACACCGACGATCACAGCCTCCGCAGAGGGTTTGATCGCTATCATCAACCCTGCCGCAAAAAGGAAGATAAGTATTATCAGGATACCCGTCAGCTTCAGCCTCGTACCCTTTTTGTTCAGCCGCTGCTGTCTTGCATAGCTCTCGCTCTCAAATCTGCCGATCCTTTCTTTTCTTTCGTTCTCTAACTTCCTAAGAGCTGTTTCCTTTTCGATTATAAGCTTCTGCATAGCATCCGCTGCTGATTTTTTGGACGGTATCGTCCTCGCCAGCGAAAGCATATTGTTTTCTTCGGCAATAAGCTTCTTAAGCTCTTCCTCGGTTATGTCATAATCCGAATCGCTTGCGGGAATATTCATGTCTGTCGCAAGAGATGCATTAAGCTCATTGATCCTGTACGCAAGCTTGGTTGCCTTATCTATGTCGGAAACCTCTATCTCCACTCCTTTAAAATAAGCCTCGCACTCTCCGTAGGCCCTGTTCCTGTCATTAAACTCACGGCACAGATCATCATACTGCTGCTTTTTGTTCTGCCTGTCCTTCTCCGCCGAGATAAGCGCCAGCCTTTCCTTGATCAACCCGAGCTCATGCTCGAGCTTTTCAGCTTCTTTTGTCTTCTGCCGCCTCATGCTTTTAAGCTCATCTATGCCACTGTCTACACCGGCAGTCCTTCTCTGCTCCTCACGGATCTGACTCAGCTCTTCCTTAAGCTTCTTCACCTTTCCCGTGCTTTTATCCGGAGAAAGAGAATTGATCAAATCCTTAAACCTCTTCTCCACCTTCTCAAAGGACTCTATATCACCGGTATTCTCAGCAAGCTGTCCGAGCTTGGCGCTTATACTTCCCGTATTCCCTGTATCGCAGCCGTTCTCACTTATGACCACGGTTCTTAAAAATGAATCGCTGTCTATGGCAAATATCTCTTCGCCGATCTTCTCGCTGTAATCACTGACCGGCATACCGGTCTTGGCGTCCCTTAAAAGGAATTCATCCTCCTTTGGTTTTGTTCCGAATATCCTCGTGATTATATATTCCCTGCCATCCTTCTCAAATGTAAGCTCACCGCCGTAGACTCCGCCGCCCCAGGGCCTGAACCTGTTCCTCTCCTTCTCGGCTTCCTTCTTCCTGGTCTCATTCATAAAGCCGTAGAACATCACCCTTATGAAAGCGGTCAGTGTCGATTTACCGTAGCCGTTTTTCCGGGATATCACATTCAGACCATCGGTGAAATCAAAACGCTTCTTGCTGAAACAGCCGAAGTTCTCTATACTGCAGTTAAGTATCTTCATATCAGCTGCTCCTCTCCCGACAGTGCCCTGATCCCGCACCTTATTATCTCGCTTTTGGTATTCTCGTCAAGCGACTCGTCCGCGTAGACAAGTCTCACGAACTCTCCCTTAAGCGAGCTCTCGTTCTTATATTCGTCATAGTCCACAAGCGTTTTCGTCCTGTCCTCTGTCGTCACATAAAAAAACCTGTCGGCTAATCTCTCTGTTATAAGAGAAACCGAAAGTTCGACCGACACATCTACATTTCCCGTCAGTATAAGCTTTACCATGCTTGCCGGTGATATCCCCATATTATCAAGAGTGTCCGATATCATATCCACAGCCTTTAACGAGCCGTCCGCCCCGCTCACATCCACTTCAAGCTCATATATCTTTCTCTTTGCAAACGGTATGAACACCGGCTCTATGCTGTTGTCATTCTCGTCTATCTCAAGCAGCACAAAGCCGTGATCTCCGCATTCGTCAAAGCCTCTTCCCTCCACACAGCCGCTGTAGCAATATACTCCCCTGCTGTCTAAGGGCTTCAGCCTGTAGCTGTGGATATGGCCGAGAGCAAGGTAGTCTATACACTTATTCTTCAGCCTGTTTATATCTATATTCTCTGCGGTATTTCTCTTCTTTGATGTATAACCGACCTCCTGCCCGTGAAGCGTAACGATGTTCAGCTTATCCACGTCGAGCACAAGGTTGTCATAAAGGGTGTTGGTATTATAGCCGTCAAGCTCCGCTCCGGTTATCACGACATTGTTTCGGAGTTCGTAGCTCTTCCAGTCGGAACCAAACAGGTGCAGGTTCTTCGGCGGCTCCTCAAGGCCGGAGATAAAGTTCTCCACATCATGGTTACCCTTCAGGTAGAAGAACTCTATTTCGGGACTGTTGATGACAGCATCTCTTACCATATCCCTCACGGAGACCGATATATTTGCCGTATCAAAGAGGTCACCCGCTATGATTATGGCCTCTATACCATACTCCTTAGCATAATCTATCATTCTTGCAAATGAACCGTTAAGCTCGGCTCTTCTGAGCTTCCGCTTTTCACCCTCAAGATTGGTATTCAGTTTTGAATCAAGGTGCAGATCCGCACAGTGGATTATTCTCATAGTTAACTCTATACTACCTTATCTGATTTTATCCGATCTTTGTTATTCTTTGTCTTCCTTAACGATCCTGAAGCGCTCCAGTCTCTCTATGTGCTTATCGCATATCTCTGTATGCTGGGCAGCCGCAGTGCTCATCTGTTCCATATAGCTTATCGCAGCATTGATCTCATTATAGAGCTCCTTTATCTGCTGCCTGTCTAAGGTCTCGGCAGCATCAAGCATCTCATCTACCTTCGTAAGTCTTCCTACCGCAAGGTTTGCGGCATCATGGAGCTCTCCTCCTATGGAATTCATGGTACCTGCTTCGGATGAAAGCTTATTTACCGCATCCCTTATCATAACCTGAGTGTCGTTCAGCAGTACGAGCATCTCTCCGAAATTATTGTTGGTACTGTCCGCTATATCCTCGGAGAAATCATACTCCGATATACGCCGCGAAAACTTCCGTAACTTCTCTATCTGTCCTTCAAAGTAACGGGATACGAAGTACGACATGATAAACGAAAGCGCAAAGCATATAAGTCCTGACATAAGCGCAAGCTTCAATACCTCATGCTCCGTATCCTCATACCTGATCCTGACAAGTATCGAAAGAACTGTTATTCCTACGGCCGTAACGACAAGATGACTTATAAGAAGCCTTTTTCTTATGGATAATGTATTTCTTTTTCTTTCCATCACTTAACCCTCCATAGCTCCGGCGTTAATCCTTCAGTATCTTCTCCAGGTATCCCGGCTCTAAGCATAAAAGCAGCTTTTCCTTCGGAACCGGCTTTGACAGCATATACCCCTGCAGGTAATCGGCACCCATGCTCACCACCATATCCATCATCTCCCTGTTCTCTATACCCTCAGTTACTATCTTCAGGTTGATGTCCTTGAACATCGCCAGGGTGTTTGCAAGGATCCTTCTTGTAGAGGATTTCTTCATGGCTGTCCATACTATATGCTTGTCTATCTTGACTATCTTGAAAGGCAGATCCACGAGGTAGTTTACATTCGAGTATCCCGAACCGTAGTCATCCAGGGAAAATGTAACACCCATCAGCGAGATCCTTGCCATATTCTGGATAAGCTTTTTCTCCGAATAAGCTGCGGCCGTCTCCGTAATCTCAAGGTTGATCGAGCGCGGGCCTATATCATACTTTTTGAGTATCTTCTCCACATCGTCATGTATGGAGTCCTGCATGGTCTGAACCACGGACAGGTTTACCTCCACGAAGTCGATACCTTTTTCCTTAAGCTTGCTGGTCTTCATAAACCGGCATACCTCTTCGAGGACCAAAAGACCTATCTTTACTATGGTGCCGTTTTGCTCGGCGATAAGGATAAACTCTTCGGGAGATACATATCCGTATCCCGGGACATTCAGTCTCGCAAGAGCCTCCATAGAGTGAAAGGCTTTCCTTTGAACGTCATATATCGGCTGATAATGAACCTCAAATGTCCCCTTCTCTATCTGATGCTGTATAGCCTGCTCTATGGCAGACTGCCTGGTCATATCCTTGGTAGAGTTCTCGTCCACCTCGAAGAACTCTCCGTTTCCGGCCTGCTTTGCCTTAAGTATACCGTAGCCTATCGCTCTCATGACCGTATCTATATCGGCACCGGGATAGTTGATTGTATGAACCAGTCCTATACAGGCGCCGATCTCCACGAACTCGATTCCCTTTGCGGTAATGATCTTCCATCTCTTTCTGAGTATCCTGTCTATCCTGTCCTTTTCTCTCACGCTCTCCGTCTTCTCTTCGA
>ONVB01000136.1 GCA_900321145.1 uncultured Eubacteriales bacterium
ACGGAGTCATCCTGAGCATGGTGTCATCCTGAGCGAAGCGAAGGATCTTATAAACTTGCAATCTTACAAGGAGATGAAAAGATGACTGTATTCAAGCAGGAAATAAGATCACAGCGTGTCCCGATACTTATCTGGAGTCTGTCCATCGGACTGATGATATCCTTTTGCGTCCTTATGTATCCGCAAATGAAGTCAGAGATGGATCAGGTGACCGATATGTTCTCATCCATGGGAAGCTTCTCTGCGGCTTTCGGAATGGACAAGCTGAACTTCGGAACATTGATAGGGTTTTATGCCGTAGAGGGTGGCAATATACTCGGAATCGGCGGTGCATTTTTCGCGGCGATCACAGCGATTTCAGCTTTGGCGAAGGAGGAGAAGGAGAGGACCGCGGAGTTCCTCTTTACACACCCGGTCTCCAGAGTGAGAGTGATCACGGAGAAGCTTTTGAGTGTGTGTGCGATACTGCTTATCATGAATGCGATCATCATGATATGTTCAGTATGCTCCGTGCTTATCATAGGGGAGAAGATCGAGTGGGATATACTGATACTCTTTCATGCGGCAGCCTTTTTGATGCAGCTTGAGATCGCGGGGATATGCTTCGGCATCTCGGCATTTATCAGCAGGTCGGGACTCGGAATCGGCATAGGCTTAGCGGCTATGCTTTACTTTGTCAACCTCATCGCGAACATATCCGAGAGTGCAAAGAAGCTCAAGTATATCACACCCTTTTCCTACACGGAGGGCTCGGACATCATCAACGACAGGACGCTGAAGATATCCTACGTAATCCCGGGCATGATACTGATGATCGCAGGTGTCGTTGCCGCATATATAAAGTATACGAAGAAAGACCTTCAGTAGGGCGGCGTATGATCTGATATAAGTGACAGTGATATGAAAAAATATGAACCTCATCCGGTGACCTGCCTAAGGGAATCAAGCTTGATCAAAATGAAAGCACTATTCGGTGATTTCCGAACCGGCAGGTATAACGGTATATTTACATCAATGAATGATAATCGGTTGGCATTGACCTCTGATATTGCTTCGGTCTGGGGGTACCACAGAGTATACTGAGCAGAGTACGAGCAAACCTTATAGATCATGCGATTATAGCAGACACCGAACCTAAACGGCGGGGTCTGCTTTTCTTTTACATATATATTTTATGTTATGCATTTTGAATGTCTGGCTAAGAATAACCGTTGCGATTTAGATAAAAGCGGAGTTGCTTTGCTTCCGTGTACCTCTGAATGATAGATGTTATTTTTAGATGGAGAATAGAGTACTATTGCATTGATTTCTATGCAATGCTCAACTAAAAATACGATTATCTTTCCGGATAACCGTGTCAGCATAGAGGTAATCACGTCGGAATCAGCGCGGTTGTTTCCTCTGTCTACTGAAAGCCCTTTCGCATCAGCGAATGCCGCGGAAGAAACAGATCCGTCTTTTCTCCAGTACATTTCTGCTACTTCAGGAGGATAGACGGCTCGGTATAGACGTTCGTCTTTATTGAATATCTCATCCATAAAACTCACTTACCCTCCTGTTGATTTCAGCAGCTGTCGAGCTGATAGTTATTATTGTTTCTTTTCCGTCGTATGGGGCGAAGAATACTTCGGCTGTGTCTGACTCTCCGATTTCAATCTCAAGGTGATCATGTCGGGAATTATCATATTCAAATTGGATAGTGTTTAGTGCTGTCGGAAAAACCTCGGGCTGGATCAGTAACGCTTTAATAAGGGCACGGACTTTTTTTATGACTGTTTTTGAAAAGGGTGATGCACCGTTGCCGTTCCAGTTTTCTTTTAATCCACTGATTTTTTCAAGCTTGTTCAGGTTTTCCGACTTGATATCACTGCATAAGGTGTTGTCATCAGCGGTTTTACCGGATTGTGTAGACAGTGAATTTGAATACGCGGCCATGCGCAATGCCTGGTTTAGGCGATTGTACTCGCTTTCGGATATGATGACAACATTTTTATTCTGCTTTCTGGGAACGATTATAGGTTCTCCATCATGTGCAAAATCAAAGTATTTTTTTATATTATCGCGGATCTCCATCTGTTTTGCTATGATCATAAAAACCTCCTTGCGTACTGAAAAGAGTACGGTTTATAGTACGATTATAACATTGGTTTTATTTTTTTTCAAGACTAATCTGAGACTAAATAGGTTTTATTTGACAGTGTTTGAAGTGTGCATTTTATAGGAAAATCTTAATTGCGATAATGGCAGGCAGTTGTTATAATATAACAGGCTTTGATTTCCAAGTATGGATACCGCACGAAAACGCAGGAAAAACTACAAAAACAGCGGAAAACCGGAAAATTGTAGCCAAACGGATGAAATGATTTATAAGCTGTCGTGCAAAAAGGTGCGGCAGCTTTTTAAGGGGATTATGATATGGCGTTAAGGATGGTATACGGGGCCTCGGGCTCCGGGAAATCGTACAGAGTGTATAAGCAGATGATAGTTGATGCGGAGAAGAATCCGAAGGTCAACTATCTTTTGTTGTGTCCGGAGCAGTACTCCATGATGCTGCAGAGGAAGATGGCTCTTTTGTCAGAGAAGAAGGGCTATATGAATATAGATGTGATAGGCCTGAACAGACTGGCTTATCATGTGTTTGACGAGCTGCATGTGAGTGTCAAGGATGTGCTCATGGACTTTGGCAAGACCATGCTGATAAGGCTTGCTGCGGGGAAGGTGAAGGATGAGCTTAAGGTCTTTAAGAACAGCATAGACAAGCCCGGGTTTATAGATGAGGTGAAGTCGCTCCTTTCCGAGGTATATCAGTATGATTGCGATAAGGCGGATCTTAAAACGGCTGCCGAGAGCATGCTGAAGGATGAGCAGACTTATGTGACGGGACAGAAGCTTTCCGACCTGGTGCTTATCTTCGACGAGTTCGAGAAGTCCATAGAGAGCAGGTATATAGTTGCCGAGCAGATCAATTCACTTCTCGCGCAGAAGCTTGGTGAGTCGGAGCAGATCAGGAATACCGAGATCGTCATAGACGGCTTCACGGGCTTTACTCCCATCCAGCTTGACTGCGTAAGGGAGCTTATGAAGTGCGCAAGAAATGTAACGGTCCTTATCACCATGGATGAGGAGAACGAAAAGAGAAATCACATAGCCGAGCATGAGCTTTTCAGGCTGTCAAAGTCGACGGCGCAGGAGCTTACCCGGATAGCCGATGAGGAACGGGTGGAGATACTTCCTCCGCTCGTGATAGAGAGAAATGAGAATATGAGGTTTGCCTGTGACGGTGCGATAGCGCACTTAGAGCGAAACCTGTTCAGATATCCCTACAAGGTATACGGGAAGGAAACGGATGAGATAAAGATCTACCTTGCGGACTCTCCGAGAGAAGAGCTGATGCATACCGCCGATGAGATAAGGCGTATGGTCCTTGATGAGGGCATGAGATACAGGGATATAGCGGTGATATGTGCGGGACTTCCCGACAAGGCGGAGCTTGCCGAAAGCATATTCCCGCTCTACGGTATCCCGTTCTTTGCCGATATGAATTATCAACTTAAGAACAACCCTTATGTGGACGGTCTTCTCATGCTTCTTACCATGCTTAGGGAGGATTTTTCCTATGAGAGCGTGTTCTCGTTTTTGAAGCTCGGGATAGTAGAAAGTATGAGCGATGAGGAGTGCGATGCGCTTGAAAACTATGTCCTCGCAAGGAAGATAAGGGGATTTTCGAGATGGAAGAAAAACTGGGATGAGCCGGTCGAGAAGACAAGGGAAGCCTTCGTAAGCCTTATCTCACCCGTCAGGGAGAAAATCGGCGGGAAGAGAAAAAGAACGGCCGCAGACTTCATAGAAGGAATGATCGAGTTTATGTCACTGACCTCTTACGAGGAGAAGATGGAAGAGTGGCCGGGGCTTTATGATAAAGTGACTACAGTGTTAGACAAAATGGGTGAGCTCATCCCGGAGGAAAAGCTCGCGCCGGAAGAATTTGCGAATCTATTCGCGACGGGCCTTTCGGACATCTCTCTCGGAAGAGTACCCGGAAGTCTCGATACGGTGATCTTGGGAGACATCACCCGTACCAGGCTTGACGGTATAAAAGTCCTATTTATACTTGGCATGAACGACGGGGTGATCCCGGCGAAGGGAGCAAAGCCAGGACTTATAAATGACACGGAAAAGGAACGGCTCGAGAAGGCCGGGGTAAGGCTTGCGCCGACAGACAGGATGAATTCTTATATAGAGCAGTTCTATCTGTATCTGAACATGACCAAGCCGTCGGAAAAGCTTATCCTCTCCTACACGTTAAACTCGGAGCTTAATGACGAGCTTAAACCGTCATATGTGATAGGCAGGGTGAAGAGACTCTTTCCGAAGCTTAAGGAGGAGTATGTGAGAAAGCCCGGATTCCTCTCCGGAAATGTATCGGTCGACGAGGAGCTCTTAGGCAGGGAGCTGTGTGAGCTTGTGACTCCCGGCGCGGAGCTTAAGGAGACAGCCATGGCGCTTTACAAGGCGGTGGATGAGTTTGCACCGAAGGAGCTTGAGATGCTGAACGAGGCTGCGGCTTACACCAACCTTCCGGGCAGGCTTTCGGAGGATGCGAGGGAGCTTATGCACATCAAGCTCATGTCCAAGACTGTTTCGAGATTGGAAAAGTTTGCGGCGTGTGCCTATGCATATTATCTGAAGTACACGATAGGGCTTAAGGCGAGAAAGACGGATATCTTCGAGTTCTCGGATATAGGAAATGTGCTTCACAATGCCATGGAGGATACATTTAAGTATATAAGGGATAAAAAGGGAAATGATATAGAGAGCATATCCGACACGGAGCTTGACGAGCTTTCCGACAGGTTTACGGGATATGCATGCGATAAGTACTATGACGGAGTAGAAGTGGAGCCGGGAAGATACGAAGCGCTCAGATCTACCATGATGAGAGTCGGAAGGCGTACCGCAAGGATACTGACTGCCATGTCTAAGAAGGACGGCTTCAAGCCATATCTGATAGAGTATACATTTGACTGCATGCTCCCGCTTGAGAACGGTGAAAAGCTTAAGCTTGCGGGAAGGATAGACAGGGCGGATCTTAAAACGGATGAGGCAACCGGTGAGAAGTACATAAGGGTTGTCGATTATAAGACAGGCGCAAACGAAATCAAACTCTCGGAGCTGTATGACGGGCTGAAGCTTCAGCTGGCGGTATACACGGACGCGCTGATAGAGGAGCTTTTCAAAAAGGGTGAGAAGGTAAAGCCCGAGGGGATGTATTATTATCACATCCGCGATCCGTACATAGCGGCAAAGGATGAGGCAGACGCCGAGGTCAAGAGGGAAAAGGCTCTTGATCTTAAGGGCATAGATGCCGACGGAGGAGATTATTTTAACAACATACTCAAGTATGCCAAGCATGAGGCAGCGGAGCTCTCTAAGCAGATGTCCGAGGGAAAGATAGATAAAAGTCCGATAAAGAAGGACGATAATCATCCCTGCATATATTGCGATTTCAAAGATGTGTGCCGCTTCGATGAGAGAACCGACGAAAACAAGATGCGAAGACTAAAATTCCCTTCAACCAAGGAGGGAGACTTAAAGGCCTATGCGGCTATGATGAAAAAGCTCGGAGGTGACAAGGATGGGATGGACTGAAAAGCAGGAAAAAGCAATAAATGAACCTGTGAAGGATATCCTGGTCTCTGCGGCTGCGGGCTCGGGGAAAACGGCTGTGCTCGTCGAGAGGATCATGTCTAAGGTATTAGACAAAAATGCACCGACGGATATTGACCGCTTCCTGGTCGTTACATTTACGAATGCAGCGGCGGCGCAGATGAAGGATAAGATAACCGCACGGCTATACAAGGAGCTTGACAGCGAGCCCGACAATGAGCATCTGATGAAGCAGCTTGTTTTGATCAACAGGGCCAATATCATGACCATAGACAGCTTCTGTTATTCGGTGGTAAGGGAGAATATCTGCCTGCTCGATATAGACTCCGACTTTTCGATAGGAGATCAGGGTATCCTTGAGCTTATAAGACAGGAGGCATTGGATGAGACTATTCATGATGCTTATGAAAGAGAGGAAAACGGAGCTTTCAGGCGGTTGCTTGACCGGTATGCCGGTGACAGAAATGACGACGCGCTCAGGGTGCTTGTGGGAAGGCTGTTTAGGATAGCCGAGAGCTTCCCCGAACCGGACAGGTGGTATGAGTCTGCAAAAAAAGAACTTCGGATAAGTGATGCAAAAGAGGTTGCGGACTTAAAATGGATAAAGGAATATACCCGTTATGTGAAGGGAGTGGCAGGGGACGCACTCAAGTCCGCGAGGGGCTTCCTTGAGGTGGTTGAATCGGAAGCGCCATACCTTACCGAGGTTATAAGCTCTGACGTGGCGCACCTGACAAGGCTTGCGCAGGCAAAGGACCTTGCGGAGTTTAACGGCGAGCTTGCGGCGGGCTTTAAGACTTATACGAGAAGGCCCAAGGACTTTGATAAGGAGACCCATGACGAGTTAAAGAAGGTCAGGGATGCTTATAAGGGTTTGTTTGACAAGAAGAACCTGGCGATGGCAGACTATGAGGAGGTCTGTTCGGAGATAAAAAATGTATCGGAAAGCCTGATCCCGCTTATAGATCTCACCGTTGATTTCGCGCAGAGGTTTAAGGAGCACAAGGCAAAGAAAAGACTTATGGATTTTGCGGATGTGGAGCACTTTGCGCTTAGGCTTTGCTGTGCCGGCTATGACGAGGAGGGAAATCCTGTTCCGACAGCTGTGGGAAAGTCCATGTCCGAGCGCTACGACGAGATATATATAGACGAGTACCAGGATTCGAACTTCCTTCAGGAGGACATACTCCGCTGCGTATCCTTAGAGCATACGGGCAGGCACAATATGTTCATGGTGGGAGATGTAAAGCAGAGCATATACAGGTTCAGGCTTGCGAGACCTGATATATTCATAAAGAAGTACGGTTCATTTCCCGGGAAGGAGGATTGTGAGCTCATAGAGCTTTCGAATAACTTCCGGTCAAGGGCCTGTGTGCTCGACTCGGTAAATGAAGTCTTTGAGAAGCTTATGCGTGCCGACGTCGGCGGTATAGAGTATGAGGAGAAGGTCAGGCTTGTGCCGACAAAGGAATTCCCGGAGGACGAGAGAGGACTTCTTAAAAGCGAGTTTCTCATAGTGGACAGGGCGGCTGTCGATGATGAGACGGATGATGAGCTTGTCGAGACGGATAAGCTTAAGCTTGAAGCCTCCATGATCGCGCAGAGGATAAACAGGCTTATCGAGGATAAGGTATGTGTTACGGATGAGCTCTCCGGCTCTATGAGACCGGCAGAGTACAGGGATATGGTCATACTTCTCAGGAGTATGAACGGAGGACTTGACGAGCTTATCATAAATACTCTTGCCGACCACGGTATCCCGGCTGTCTCGGCAGACGCGGGAAGCTACTTTGAGGCTACGGAGATAAGAGTGATCATGTCGCTGCTTTCCGTGGTGGACAATAGGAATCAGGACATCCCCATGGCAGCAGTTCTTCTCTCGCCGATAGGAGGAGTGAGTGAGGATGAGCTTGTCAGCATACGCTACGATGAGGAGGATGTAAAGGACATATCGTTATACGAGCGCTGTCGTATGTACGCCGGGGAAAATGATGACAAGCTTAGCCGCAAACTGTCTAAACTGTTAGACATAATCGGCCGGCTGAGACAGCTTTCGAAGAGGGAGTCCATAAGCAGGCTTATAAGGGAGAGCTATACTCTTACGGGATACAGAGCATACGCCTGTGCCATGCCGCTCGGAGAAAAGCGTGCGGCGAACCTGGATATGCTGCTTGTCAAGGCAAGAGACTTTGAAAAGAACGGAAGACAGGGACTGTTCGAATTCTTAAGATATGTGGACAAGCTTAAAGCTTATGATATGAGTGAGGCAGAGGCAAAGGCTGCAGACCCCGAGGCAAACGCGGTAAGGATCATGACCATGCACAAGAGCAAGGGACTTGAGTTTCCCATAGTCTTCGTCAGTGCATTAGGAAAGAATTTCAACAAAAAAAGCTTACAGACCAATGTGCTTATCGACAGTGATTTCTACCTCACCGGAAAGCTTATGTTTGAGAAGGGACGGTATACAAGGGATTCTTTCTTCAGGACTGCAATAGTAAAGCTGATGACCGAGCAGATGATAGCTGAGGAGATGAGGGTTCTTTACGTGGCCATGACAAGGGCTCAGGAGAAGCTTATACTTACAGGCTGTGAAGCCGATGTAGCAAAGATTCTCGAAAAGTATGCCGGAAGGGACGAACTCCTTTTCACGGACAGGGTAAATGCGGTTTCCTTCTTAAAGCTTTTGCTTGCGGTATACGCTAAAGGCTCGAAGTATACGGATATAAAGATACTCACCCCGGCTGATATAGAACTCGTAAAGGCAAGCGGCAGCGAAAAGAAGGGCGGCAGGCTCGGTGAGCTTAAAACAGCAGCTCTCGCCCTTGATAAATCCGATGTTTATGATAAAATAATGAAGGCTCACGGGTTTGAGTACAAGTATAATGAGCTTGTTGGATTAAAAAGCAAGCTTTCCATAACAGAGATAAAGAAGATGCGGGAGAGTACCCCGGACGTGGAAGAAGAGACGGTGCTTGCGCCCTTTGTATATGATCCTGCAAAGGACGGCACGGCGGCAGATGCGGAAGATACTTTAAGTCAGGCATCCCCGGCGGGTGTTTCTTTGAAAAATGCAGAAGAGGCAGCACCGATCAAAAAAGGACTCGGCGCGGCCGAGAGGGGAACGGCGGTACATAAGCTGCTTGAACTCATTGACTTTAAGGCTGCGGTTGCGTCACAGGATAAGAATGCATATGTTTGCAGGCTGAAGGAAGAACTCTTTGATTCAAACGTCATGACTCAGGAAGAGCTTGACGCAGTCGGCAATATGCGTATAATAAAGCTTCTTGAGTCAGGGCTTGCCTCGCGTATGGCATCGGCGGATGAGCGTGGCGGACTTTATAAGGAGAGACAGTTCTACATAGGATTTTCGCCGGAGGAGATATACGGCCTTGGCATAAAGTCCGACGAGCAGGATATGATCATGGTACAGGGTGTCGTGGATGCTTATTTCGTTGAGGATGACGGCATCGTACTCATCGACTATAAGACTGACTTCGCGGACGCCGAAGAACTAAAGCGCAGGCACAGTACGCAACTTAAGTTTTACGCCGAGAGCTTAGAGAGGCTGACGGGCCTTAAGGTAAAGGAAAAGCTGATCTGGTCATTGCATCTGAACAGACAGATAGAGATAGGAGACTGACATGGATAAGGATAAGGAAGGGCTTACGCTCTTGGGTGCGAAGAACACCTCATACAGTATGGATTACGATCCCGGAGTACTCGAAACATTTACAAATATGCATCAGGACAACGACTATTTCGTGAAGTTCAACTGTCCCGAATTCACGGCGCTCTGCCCCATAACGGGACAGCCCGACTACGCAACCATAACCATATCATATGTACCTGATGTGAAGATGGTCGAGAGCAAATCCCTGAAACTCTACCTGTTCAGCTACCGCAACCACGGGGACTTCCACGAGAATTGCGTGAACACCATCATGAAGGACCTGATCGAGCTTATGGACCCAAAGTACATCGAGGTATGGGGGCGCTTCCTTCCTCGCGGCGGCATATCCATAGATCCGTACGCAAACTACGGCCGCCCCGGCACCAAATGGGAAGAGGTTGCGTGGGAGCGCTTATCCAAGCACGACATGCTCCCCGAGATCGTTAACAACAGAGGATGACGCGTAGACATAGACAGAGAACAAACCATGATATACAGAAGAAATAAAGAGGACTACGCAGAGCGCGTGGATGCGCTTCTTGCGATCCCGAAGTTTGCCGATGGGCGCAACAAGTCGGGAAATGACAACTTAAAAGCGGTATTGAAGCTGCTCGGCGAGCCGGGGAAAGATTTGCGGTATATACATGTGGCGGGGACCAACGGTAAGGGTTCCGTGACGCGCATGATAGCGGGCATTCTGAAGGAGTACGGGTACAAGGTCGGAGTCTTTACATCACCGCATCTTGTGAAGATAAACGAGAGGATAGAGATACTCGGCGCCGGTGCGATATCGGATGAGGACTTTGCCGACTGTTACGATGCGGTCATGGCGGTTATGGACGAACATGAGAGAAACGGCGGCATTAAGCTTTCGTTCTTTGAGTATCTGTTTGCCATGGCAATGGTGTACTTTGAGGAAAAGAAGCCGGATTATGTCGTGCTTGAGACCGGACTCGGAGGGAGGCTTGACGCAACCAATGTCGTGACTCCTCTTGTGTCGGTCATAACCTCGATCGGACTTGACCATATGAGGTATCTGGGAGATACTGTAGAGAAGATCGCGGCAGAGAAGGCCGGTATCATAAAGCCGGGAGTTCCGGTTGTGTTCAATACGGGAGAGCCGGCAGCGGATATCCTTATAGAGAGCAAGGCCTCGGAATACGGATGCGAGTATTATAATGCCGCATTTGTGTCTAAGCAGTTCGACAGGACTGATGAAGGCTTAAGGTTTTCACTCAGGGGAAGATGGTTTACCACGGGTAGGCTTAAGCTGCCGGTGCATACACCTCTTTATCAGACGGAGAATGCCGTGACGGCGGTTACGGCTGTGTGGGCGCTGCTTGAGAGTGCGGCGGGGCTTTATACGCCGAGAATGTTCAAGGGGCCAGGTGCGATGGGCAGGCAGCTTGATGAGGATGCTTTAAAGAGAGCATTTGAAGGCTTTGATATGCCTGGCAGGATGCAGTGGCTTAAAAGATATGTAGTCTGTGACGGTGCTCATAATCCCGATGCGGTAAAGAGACTTATCTCAAGCATAAAGGAGATTTACGCAGGCAGACCTGACGAGAAGATAAGGCTGATGTTTGCGGTTTCGTCGGATAAGGATTACGGTACCATGATCGGGATGATGGCGGAGGGATTAAAGCTCTCTAAAGTATACGTGACAGAGATACCGGGAGAAAGAGCGGTGCCGTGCGATTATCTGGCGGCAGAGTTCACCCTGGCACTAAGCAAGGCATTTAACAGGTGTCCGGTAGTATACGGAAGCGATATAAAGGAAGAACTGATCCTGGCAGAGAACGAGGCGAGGGATGCCGGTGAGCTGCTGGTTGTGGCAGGCTCGCTGTATCTGGTCGGTGAGGTAATAAAGAAGAGCGGAGAATTGATATGATAGATTTTGAAGAGGAATTAAAGAGGTTTAAACCCATACCGGGTGTTAATCAGGCCGAGGAGGCCATACTTTCAAACGACCTCAAGGATATAAGCGATATAGTCAGACAGATGACTGAGGAACTGAGGGAGCAGGGTGCTGAGACCACGGGAAGATACAGGAGATAACCTATGGCTGCTATGAAACCGGTGCTTTGCATGAACTGCGGAGCACACATCAGAAAAAACGGATACTGTCCCGAATGCGGTATGAACATATATGTCTTAAGAAAGGCGTGGAACACCTCTGATTATTATTATAATCAGGGTTATGACAAGGCCTGTGCGAGAGACCTTTCGGGAGCGATAGAATCACTTAAGATATCGCTCAGATATAATAAGAAAAATATCAGGTCGCGCAACCTGATCGGCCTGTGCTACTATGAGATGGGCGAGATAATCGAAGCCCTCTCGCATTGGGTGATGAGTGTCAATTATAAGAGTGACGGCAATGTTGCGGTGAAGTATCTCAAGGATATAAAGAAGGACCCGGCAAGACTTGCCGAGTGCGATGCCGTGGCGAAGAAGTTTAACCTCGCTTTAAGCTATGTGGATAGCGGGGATCACGACCTTGCCATGCTACAGCTTAAAAATGCCCTTTCGGATAATCCGCATTTTGTGCAGGGGTACCTGCTGCTTGCGCTTCTTTATATGCAGGCGGGCAACTATGAGAAGGCGCGTGTTACTTTAAGAAGAGTGCTCAAGATAGATAAGGCAAATCCTCGTGCCATAAGGTACTTAAGGGAGATGGGAACCTCGGAGGAGAACATCCTTGAGCTTAAGAACGGTTCGATAGATGACGACGGGCTCTTTGAAGATGTGGAAAACGAGTATGGCGGAGAAAGGCCCGAAACCTCTTTCAACAGGAAGCTGCTTAAAAAGCGGAAGCTTGGCGAACTCAAGACCGCAGGGAGCGAGAGTGTAGTCAGGACGGGCAATTTCAACGAGGTAAGTCTTGCGAAGTATTCCGGCCTTTATGTGCTTATCGGGGTTGTTCTCGGGGTGCTTCTTTTGTTCTTCGTGGTAGTCCCCAAAAGGGAGAAAAAGCTTGTCAGTGAAAATGATAAGCTGATCAGGTCATACAGCGAGGAGCTGGCCGAGAAGAATTCGGTCATCGAGTCACAGGCGGCACAGATAAGCGAGCTTCAGCTCAAGCTTGAGGAGAAGCAGGAAGAGGAAGCAAAGACCGTCATACCCGATTATTCGGGCATAAAGAACGGCATGTCCGACGACGACATAGAAAATATGATAGATAATGAATAAAAATCTATATAATATTTCTCTTGATTTACAGTTCCTAAAGTCGTAAAATATACAATCGGAAGAAATTCGGCTTTCGGCGGGAGAGCTTCCCGTCGAAAGCTATATTTATAATGGAGGAAATAAGATGAGCAACAAACAAGGTTTGTCAGCGATGCAGAGGATCGAAGCCCTGCTCGATGACGCAAGCTTCGTTGAAGTCGGTGCTTATGTAACTGCCAGAAGCACGGATTTCAACCTCGGAGAAAGCGACACCTTAAAGGACGGCGTTGTGACAGGCTACGGTACCGTAGACGGAAGACTTGTCTACTGCTATAGTCAGGATGCAACCGTTTTAGGTGGAGCAATTGGGGAAATGCATGCAAAGAAGATAGCAAAGGTCTATGACATGGCCATGAAGGTCGGTGCGCCGGTTGTCGGCTTTATCGACTGCGCGGGCCTGAGACTTCAGGAGGCAACGGATGCGCTAAATGCTTTCGGTGAAGTTTACTTAAAGCAGACTCTTGCGTCGGGGGTGGTTCCGCAGATCACGGGTATCTTCGGCATGTGCGGAGGCGGAACGGCTTTAGTTCCTACTCTGACCGACATCACATTTATGACCGCGGAGGGCTCAAAGCTCTTCGTCAACAGCCCCAATGCTTTAGAGGGTAACTACAAGGAGAAGCTTGATACTGCTTCGGCTGCTTACCTTGCCGAGAATACTTCGCTTGTGGATGCTGTATTTGAGGATGATGCCGAGCTGATCGCAGGGGTTAAGAAGGCGCTTGCTCTTCTTCCTTCGAATATGAGCGATGACAGCTACAGCGAGGCTGCGGATGACTTAAACAGGATAATCCCGAATCTTGAAACCCTTGCGGATGATGCAAAGGGGATCATTGCCCAGATCGCGGATGCGGGAAGCTTTATGGAGCTTAAGGGCTCATATGCAAAGGATATGGTCATCGGGCTTTTAAAGCTCGGCGGACAGACTGTCGGTGTGGTTGCAAACCAGGCGGCCGACGGAGGAAAGCTCATCACCACTGCAGGTGCTTACATCGCAGCGGATTTCGTAAGATTCTGCGATGCGTTCGGTATACCGGTTCTTTCGATAGTCAACTCTACAGGCTTTGCAAAGACTGTTTCAAACGAGAGGACTATCGCGGATGCGGCGGCAAAGCTCACCTATGCATTTGCCAACGCTACCGTACCCAAGGTTACACTTATAGCGGGTGAGGCCTTCGGAACGGCATATACCATAATGAATTCAAAGTCGATCGGCGCAGATATGGTTTATGCATGGCCGCAGGCCAAGGTGGGAACCATGGATCCCGAGATGGCTGTCAAGATAATGTATGACAAGGAGATATCCGAAGCTGCCGACAAGAAGGCGGAGATCGCAAAGTACAAGAGCTCATATGTGGCTTTACAGTCGGATGCTCTTGCAGCGGCAAAGAGAGGCTATGTGGACGATATCATCGAGCCGGATGCTACAAGGAAGAGACTTGTGGCAGCCTTTGACATGCTCTATACCAAGAATGAGGAAAGACCATATAAGAAGCATGGAGCAGTTTAGGAGGAGCGATTACATGAAGAAGTTAAAGAAGAGACTGATTCTTATCGCATTTTCAATCTGTGCTATGCTTGCGTTATGTGCATGCGGAGAGACGGAGGAAGACGGATTTTCCTATAACGAGGATGAACTTATCCTGAATACCATGTCGCTTTTCGACAAGTATGAGGCAGTTCCGTCAGACCTTGCCAAGTACTACATCTCGGACGGAGAGGCACTTGAGAAGTCTGCCGTAGCAGGTATAGAACAGGCCAGAAATAACGATAAGATAAGTAAATTTGAAGACTTTTCGGACTATGTGGACGGGAAGAAGCCGCTTGACAAGGGCGGGGATTATCCGAAGGTTGAAGCCGAGTCCGATTATGTCCTGGTAACAGTTTTAAACCACGCCGACAAGGATGTGGAGGTTACCGTTAAGTATACCGAGAATGCCGAGTATTACCTTAAGAAGGCTGAGCTTGAGGCGGAGAACGATATCGTATCGTACCGCGCACAGCTTGAGCAGCTGATACCGGC
>ONVB01000363.1 GCA_900321145.1 uncultured Eubacteriales bacterium
ATGTACGCCTTTTGGAAAAGGACGGCGGCAAGTCGGGGCATTTTACAAGAAAATAAAAGAGGATAATAAAATGAAGAATACAAAAATGATCAAGAAAATCAAGAAGATATTTACAGTGGGAATGGTTGCCGCTTTGGGAATCATGGCAGCCGGATGCGGCTCAAAGGAGAGTACAACAGACGAAAAGACTGAGCTGACCATACTTGCGGCAGCGTCACTTACGGATGTTATGGAAGAGATCAAAACCATGTATGAGGCTGATCATAATGTGGAGCTGACATTTTCATTTGCGGGCTCTGGTGCTCTTCAGACTCAGATCGAAGAGGGTGCGCCGGCGGATGTATTTGTATCGGCGGCAAAAAAGCAGATGAACGCACTTAAGGACGAAAACCTTATGAAGGAGGATACCATTACCGACCTGCTTGAGAACAAGGTGGTTCTGGTAGTACCTAAGGACAGTACGCTTTCTCTTGCTTCCTTTGAGGATGTGAACAATGCGGATGTGACCATGGTAGGCTTGGGTGAACCGGAAAGCGTACCGGCAGGTAAGTACGCAGAGACTATATTCACAAATCTCGGTATATGGGAAGATGTAAAGGGAAAGGCAAACTTCGGAACGGATGTAAGAACTGTACTCGGATGGGTTGAGACCTCTGCAGTTTCCTGTGGTGTGGTATATGCTACGGACGCATACAGTAGTGACGAGGTAAGGAAAGTTGCCGAGGCACCTGCGGAAAGCTGCGACCCGGTTATTTACCCTGCGGGAGTGGTTGCTGCAAGCGGGCATATCGAGGAAGCGGAGGCATTCGTAAGCTTCCTAGGTACGGATGAGGCTATGAAGGTATTTGAAAAGTATGGCTTTGTAAGAGCGGGTGAGTAAGTAATTATGGACCTTTCACCCTTATGGATATCACTTAAAATATCATTTGTCGCAACCATAGTTACTTTTTTACTCGGACTTCTTGCGGCATGGGGAGTGACTCGGCTGAACAGAGGAAAGCATATAGTGGATGGCATACTGTCGGTTCCGCTTGTGCTTCCTCCTACAGTCGTAGGTTTTCTGTTGCTTATTTTGTTAGGGCAGAATTCCGGCTTCGGACGTCTGTTGATGAGCATAGGGATAAACCTGATATTCACCTGGCAGGGAGCAGTAATAGCTGCGGTTGTTGTTTCTTTTCCGGTAATGTACAGGGGAATAAGGGGCGCACTCGAGCAGGTCGATCCGGATATACCGGCGGCGGCAAGGACCCTTGGTATGGGCGAGTGGAAGGTTCTGCTGAAGGTGCTTATTCCCGTGGCATGGCCCGGAATCGCGGCTGCGACCGTGCTTTCTTTTGCGAGAGCACTCGGGGAGTTCGGAGCGACTATCATGATAGCGGGAAACCTCCCCGGCAGGACTCAGACCATGTCGGTAGCGGTTTATACGGCCATGCAGGGCGGCAACAGAGAGCTTGCTTTTAAGTGGGTGCTTATCATAGTATGCTTCTCGCTGACAGTACTTATATCCATGAACTACTTCACCGGAAGAGGCTTTAGAAGAAAGAAACGCTGACCGCCCGGTATCAAACAGAGAGTAACGGCACAGTGTCAAACAGAGAGCAACGGCACAGTGTCATTCTGAGGAGCGAAGCGACGAAGAATCTTAATACATAAAAATCTCAAAATATTATGAAACTATCAGTAAACATAGAAAAACAATTTGATAACTTCCATCTTAAGTCCTCCTTCGAGGCAGACTCCGAACGCTTTGCCCTTCTGGGTGCATCGGGCAGCGGAAAGAGCATGACATTAAGATGCATAGCAGGCATAGAAAAGCCCGACAGGGGAAGAATAGTACTCGGAGACAGGGTGCTTTTTGACTCGGAGAAGAGGATATGTGTCCCTCCAAAGGACAGGAAGATAGGGTATCTCTTTCAAAACTATGCTCTGTTTCCGCATATGACCGTGCGTCAGAATGTGTATTGTGTAGCAAAAGACAGGAAATACGCCGATCGGCTTATAAGCAGGTTCGAGCTTGACGGTGTGGCCGATCATTATCCTGCCGAGCTCTCGGGCGGACAGGCACAAAGGACGGCCATGGCGCGGATGCTGGTGGTACGGCCTGAGGTTCTTCTGTTTGATGAACCGTTTTCCGCCCTTGATAACTACATAAAGAATCGTATGGAGCATGAGATACTCGGTATACTCGATGAGTTCGACGGGCCTTCCGTACTTGTTTCTCATGACAGAAATGAGGTTTTCAGGCTTGCGTCAAGAATAGGAGTTATGGACGGTGGGAACATAGTCGAGATACAGGACAGAAATGGTTTCTTCGATCACCCGAGGACTGTGGCTTCCGCGAGACTTACGGGATGTAAGAATATCTCGAGGCTGACGGTAAGACCGGACGGGACGGCGTATGCCGATGACTGGGGAGTAAGCCTGAATCCGGGAGAAAATGTGAGCTTCGAAAGTGCAAAGATGGTAGGCTACAGGGCGCATTATTTTGAGTTCAAGGACGATAAGGCATGGACGGATGCAGGTGGAAATACCGATAAACAAAGGATATTAAAAGAAAAAATACTTGAAGATAATGACAATCATTTGAACGCATTAGACAATATGACTAATGAGATAGACTGCGAACTTGTAAGAGTGATCGAGGATACATTTTCCATGACTGTATGCTTCAGGCAGGCGGGAAATGAGTGTGAGACGCCTGACTCGCTCTTGACATGGGTAGTGGATAAAGGCAGCTGGAAAGAGTATGAGGACAGGGTTATGAGCGGGCGGTTCGTGCTGAGGATAAATCCGGAAAGGCTGATGGTATTCTCATGAAAGACGGATACGGAAGAATTATAGATTACTTAAGGATATCCCTTACGGATAAGTGCAACTTGAGATGTACATATTGTATGCCCCCGGAGGGCGTGAAGAGGCTCGAGCACAGAGAGGTGCTGACGATAGAGGAGATAATAAGAACGGCAGGCATACTTACCGAGCTTGGGATAAAGCGCATCAGGCTGACAGGAGGAGAGCCTTTGGTAAGAAAGGGAGTAGATACCGTGGTGAAAAGTCTCGGCGAACTAAAGAGCAGGCCGGAGCTTGCACTGACTACCAACGGCATACTACTTGCCGATAAGCTGGAGGAGTATATGCTAAGCGGGCTTCGCTCCGTGAATATCAGTCTTGACGCCGTAGACCGGGAATGCTTTGAGAGGATCACAGGCTATGACGGACTTTACGCGGTGGAGAGAGCAATCGACAAAGCGCTTTCTTTGGGACTGAAGCTAAAGCTTAACTGCGTTCCCATGGCAGGTGTAAATGACATGGAGCTATATAAGATAGCCGGTTACGCGAGAGATCATGATGTGGATGTGCGGTATATAGAGCTTATGCCCATAGGCTGCGCGGCGGAGAAAAAGGGCATGAGCAGCGAGGAGGTGCTGCGGGAGCTCGAGGAGCATTACGGTAAGGCTTTCCCGGGTACATTTCGTGACAAAGCATTGACAGATAAGAACGCGACAGAAAACTGCCCGACAGATACGGATGAAGAGAGCAGCATACCTCAGAGAGAAGCGGTAAAAGACAGCATAATACAGGGCCCGGCACGGTATGTAAGCTTTAAGGGCTTTAAAGGCAGGGTGGGCTTCATAAGCCCGCTGTCAGACTGTTTTTGCGCAAGCTGCAACAGGCTGCGGCTTACCGTGGACGGGGGATTAAAGACCTGTCTTTACTATCCTGAGACGCTTGACTTAAAAAAGCTTTTAAGGAGCGGGGCTGAGGATGAGGATATAAAGCAGGCAGTGATACAAGCAGTGCTTGAAAAGCCTGAGAGACATAAGTTTATTACGGAAAATAACAGGATGGACGCGGACAGAAAAGATACACGCTCTATGGTACAGATCGGAGGATAATAGATGGGCAGGGTAATAGCGGTTTGCATAAGTGAAAAGAAAGGGACTGTAAAGAAAGATGTGGGAAGCTGCCGCATCATAGAAAACTACGGGCTTGAGGGAGATGCGCATGCGGGAAGCGAAAGGCAGGTAAGTCTCCTTTCCAAGGAACAGGTGGATGCCTTTAAAGAGAGGTCAAAGGGAGTAGTGGAGCTTCCTGCCGGGATATTCGGAGAAAACCTTCTTATAGAGGGATATGACTTTAAAGCTCACAGGATAGGAACAAGGTTTAAGATAGGGGAAGTGCTTTTAGAGCTTACCCAGATAGGCAAGAGCTGTCATTCGGGCTGTGAGATCATGCAGAGAACCGGTGAGTGCATCATGCCGAGGGAGGGGGTATTTGCCAAGGTACTCATCGGAGGAGAGGTAAAGAACGGCGATGAGGTCGAGCTGATACCTGCACCGTTTACGGCTGCGGTACTTACTTCAAGCGATAGGTCCTATCGCGGAGAGAGAGAGGACAAAAGCGGTCCGAAGCTTGCGGAGATGCTAAAGGAGAAAGGATATATCGTAGGCACCGAAGCTCTGCTTCCGGATGAAGCTGATATGCTCGAGAAGGAAATGATAAGGATATGTGATGAAGAAAAGCCGGATGTGCTTTTTACCACAGGAGGAACCGGGTTTTCGCCGAGAGACTGTATGCCCGAAGTAACAAAGAGAGTCGGGGAGAGAGAGGTTCCGGGGATAGCTGAGGGGATTCGGGCTTACAGCATGACGATCACAAAGAAGGCTATGCTTTCAAGGGCTGCAAGTGTGATAAGGGGAAGGACACTTATCGTAAACCTTCCCGGAAGTCCGAAGGCGGTAGGGGAGTGCCTGGAATACCTGCTTCCCGTCCTTGACCACGGACTTCTTATACTGCGCGGCGAGGCAGACGGGTGAAGAAGCTTCGGGCTGCGTCCTCAGTATGATATAGCTTGACAACAAGGCTGCGGTGTCATTCTGAACGAAGTGACGCAGACCTCAATGCGAAGCGTTGAGGTGCCGGCCTTCGATGTCATAAGGAATCCACCGCAAGCGGTACCCCCTTATGACGAAATGCGAGGGCTTGCGAAGCAACAGGAAGAATCTTAATGTAAAGGAAAAAGAATGGAAGACAGATTTTTGAACAAAGCAAATAACCTGCCGGTGAAGGAGAGTATCTCAGGTCGTACAGTAAATGTCGACGGTACATTTCTTGAAGAGGTGAGCGAGGTTATAGTCGAACACGAGATGGAGGTTACGATCAACGGTGTAACCGCATTTATCCTCTCGTGTACGCCGGGTGATCTGACAGAGCTTGTGGTCGGACGGTTATATACAGAGCGCATCATAGGCGGGCCGGATGATATAGTTAAGCTCTTTATATGTGGTAAGGGGCAGCTGGCCGAGGTGAGCCTTAAGGGTGATATGGAATTCAAGCCGTATTCGGGGGCCGAGCCAACCTGCTGTACAGGCAACAGGCAGCTTATAGATGGCGGCAGAAAGCTTAAGCGACTATCCGATATACAGGTCAAAAGAGAGGTTGTATTTGCGCTTGCGAACAGGTTCAGTGAGGACAGCAGACTGCATAAAAGCACCGGAGGAACGCACAGCTGCTATATCCGCTTCGACGATGGGAGCATAGAGGTTTTTGAGGATATAGGACGTCACAACGCTCTCGATAAGGCGGTAGGATATATGCTCCTGAACGGGTACAGTGCGGAAAGCAGTGTGCTTTATACGACAGGGCGGGTAGCAGCGGACATGGTAATAAAGGTGGTGGCAGCGGGAATTCCCGCTTTGGTGAGCAAGGCTGTACCGACGACAAAAGCTGTTGCACTTGCAAATGAGTACGGTCTTAAGTTAATATGTAAGGCGTGGCCGGATTCGTACTGTGAATTGCGGATGTAAAGAGGTTTACATATGATACGAAGCGTGATTTGTGTATCGGATCGAAGGAGTGTGCGGGAGGGCGTATATGAAGCTATTTAACGACAGCAAATCAAGAGACTATGAAGGGCGGTGCGGAAACTGTCATGAGCTCTTCGATGATGACGGAGATCTTTTCTGCAGGTATTGCGGGACAAGGCGCGGCGAAGGTCAGTTTCTCCCCTATGAGAACTATATGGCCTGTGTATATGGACCTCCGCCGGTGGACCGTTTCCACGAGTGTAAAAAATGCGGTTTTTCCTGGACTACGCACAGGATGGTCGACAGGTCGGCATTCTGTCCGAAGTGCGGAGAAAAGCTTTAAGGAATATAAGAGGAGTAAGGCGATATGAATATTATAAGACGTGCCTGTGAAGAGGATATACCGGGGCTTTTGAAGCTGCTTCTTCAGGTGGATATGGTCCACCATGAGGGCAGACCGGATCTTTTTAAGGGCCCCGCGACAAAGTATGACGCAGAGCAGCTTAAAGTTATACTAAAGGATGACAAAAAGCCCGTTTTTGTCTGCGTGGATGATGAGGGCAGCGTGCTCGGACATGCGTTTTGTGCAGTTCAGCAGCACCCGGATGACAATGTGTTGACCGACATCAAAACTCTCTATATTGATGATATATGTGTTGATGAGGCGGCGCGTAGGCAGCATGTCGGAAAGCAGCTTTACGATCATGTTATAGCCTATGCCGGGGAAAACGGCTTCTATAATGTGACTTTAAATGTATGGAGCTTAAACCCGGGAGCGTTACATTTCTATGAAAGCATGGGAATGAAGCCGCAGAAGATAGGGATGGAGAAGGTGCTTAAACAATGATGAACATGCTGACTTTATATAAAACACCGGTAAAGATGTATGAGGAAAAGAATGCCGTGATCGGTCACGCGGAGGAAATATGCTCGTACGGCAAAAAAGCCCTGATCGTGACAGGAAAGCACTCGGCGAAACTTTGCGGTGCGCTCGCGGATGTGCAGGATGCACTGGCATCAGGCGGGATTACAAGCGTGCTTTTTGATGAAATAGAGGAAAACCCGTCAGTGGAGACGGTCATGAAGGCAAGGGATATGGGCCTGGGCGAGGGCTGTGATTTTGTGATAGCCATAGGCGGCGGCTCGCCGATGGATGCGGCCAAGGCCATAGCGATCATGATATTCCATAAGGAGGAAGACGGTACATTTCTTCATAGAAAGGGCTATCCGGCAGCAGGAGATATGAGAAGCGAAAGCCTGCCGGTGATCGCTGTGCCCACAACCTGTGGTACGGGCTCGGAGGTTACGGCGGTTTCGGTCCTGACGAGGAACGATATCGGAAATAAGCAGAGCTCGACGCTAAAGCTCTTTCCGGTGCTTGCGCTTGTTGACCACAAGTATCTGATGCACGCGCCCTTTGATCTGATCGTCAATACCTCCATAGATGCTCTCGGTCATATGATAGAGAGCTATATCAATACCGGTGCTGATGATAAGACGGAAGAGACGGTTCGTGTCGGACTTACCGGGTGGGGAAAAACTAAAGATGTACTTGTAAAAAAAGCGGAGCTTAGTGAGGAGGTACTGCGCAGCCTGATGCACTCGTCGAACATAGCCGGGCAGGCTATAGCGCAAAGCGGTACTTCGCTTCCGCACGCCTTAAGCTACAGGATCACATACTCGTTTAAGGTGCATCATGGCAGGGCGATAGGCTTGTTCCAGCCGGGGTTCTTAAAGGCTGCCGACAAGGTAAAAAGAGAAAATGTTCTCTCATGGGCGGGCTTTCGTGACATAGATGAATTCGAGGCATTTATCCGTGCGACCGTAAAGCCGGACGAGCTTAATATGGACGCTATGAGGGATACTATATGCATGTCTGTACAGGATATCCTGCATGCGCCCGAGAGGATAGCGAAGGTGCCTTTCCCGGTAGACAGGGAAGTGCTTGAGAGGATATGCTTTGGATAGCCTTATAGACAGGAAGAGGGAAATATACGGATAATA
>ONVB01000146.1 GCA_900321145.1 uncultured Eubacteriales bacterium
ACGAAAATGCTATGATAAGCATTATCAGTCCGAAAAGGATCTCTGCCGCAAAGGTCTTCTGAATGATCTTCTTCAGTATACCGAGGTTCATACGCTTGAAGGACAACACTAAGATATGTCCGAGCGCCATTAACATGACAGGTAAAGCAATTCCCGCGGACTGAATCAGCTTCATCATAAAATCCTCAAGCCCTTCCTGCTCAAGGCTTTCCTTCGGAACAAGCGATGACGCAACTACCATCGCATAACCAAACACGATTGCAATGATCAGCAGTAGATTCCAAACTATCTTCGGGATTCGATGCTTTTTTGCTCTACCTATGGATATGACGCAATTACCGATCATATAAGCATAAAAAACCGTCAGCCCCACAATGACCGTCGCATCGGATACGCCCTCCACTGCAAAGAACACACCGCATAGTGTAAGCAATACAGCAAAAACAACAAGGAATATTGCGTTTTTCTTTTGCCCATATGTCTTCTTTAATCCCGCCCTGAGCACCAGAGTTACGGCAAGCGTCAGGTAAAGCGCTAAATAAAGCCCTGTCACATCCTTCAACGAAAAAGTATCCGAAAGGAGCTGCATACACAGAAACAAGCTTGTCGCTGTGACAAATGCATCAATAACCGTGAGTATGGTTCTTATCCTGTCATTGCTTATCGTCTTCATAAATAAACCTTACTTTTCCTCGGCATCCTTTGCAGCTGCCTCTATCTCACGCTTTGCCACATCCTCGGGTGCCTGCTCATATCTTGCAAACTCATACGAAAATACTCCGCTGCCCTTAGTCATGGAGTAAAGCACAGTGTCATAACCGTAAAGCTCCAAGTAAGGGATCTCACACATCAGCTCCTGATAACCGTTATCCGTCGGGTTCATACCGAGAACTCTCGCGCGGCGCTTATTGAAGTCACCCATGATCGCACCGGTATACTGCTCGGGAACAACAACCTTAAGGGTAACCACCGGCTCAAGAAGTATAGGCTTTGCATCCATGAAGCCCTGCTTGAATGCCTGCTCGGTCGCAACCTTGAACGCTAGCTCCGATGAATCAACGGTATGGTAGCTGCCGTCATAGAGAGTAGCCTTGATACCGGTTACGGGATACTTCGCCATAGGACCTGCCTTTACCGACTCAGCCACACCCTTTTCAACTGCCGGGAAGTAGTTCTTCGGAACCGCACCGCCCACGACTGTCTGCTCGAATACATAAGGTGTTTCCATATCACCGGATGGCTCAAAGGTCATCTTTACGTGTCCGTACTGGCCGTGACCGCCAGACTGCTTCTTATACTTGTACTCGGAATCAACCTTCTTGGTTATAGTCTCCTTGAAAGCTATCCTCGGCTTTACAAGCTCTATCTCAACCTTATACTTGTCAAGCAGAACATTCTGTACAACCTCAAGCTGCTGCCCGCTTATACCATAGATAAGAGTCTGTCCGTTCTCTCCGTCGTTTACAACCTTTAAGGTCAGGTCTTCCATAAGAACCTTGGCGAGTGCCTGAGCGATCTTATCCTCCTCGCCCTTCTTCACTGCCTTATAACGCCTTGCAACATACGGCTTGGATATAGCGGCTCTTATGTAAGTAACAGGGTTCTTTCTGGTGGAAAGGGTATCGGTCGTCTGGCTTACATTAAGCTTCGCAAGAGCACCTATGTCACCGGCATGAAGCTCCGCAACCTCCTCTACCTTGTTTGCACAGATCACATAGAGCTTGCCGAGTCTCTCGTCCGCATCCCTGTGATAATTAAAGAGTGTATCATCCGGCTTCAATACGCCCGAATTAACCTTGATAAGTGAATACTTTCCGATGAAAGGATCGGCGATAGTCTTGAAGATATAAGCCGACTTAGCTTTAGAGAAGTCGTAGTCAGCCTCGAATACTTCATTGTTAGTGGTATTGATGCCGGCACATTTGCACTTGTCCGGTCCCGGGAAATACTTGATAATGTCGGCCATGAGAGTGAACATTCCTCTTGCAAGGGAGTTCGAGCCCATAAGTACAGGCACCATGGAGCAGTCCTGAACACCTACCCTTAAAGCCTGTCTTATCTCATCCTCCGAAAATGTATCGCCCTCGAAGAACCTCTCCAAAAACTCATCGCTTGTCTCGGCAACCGCCTCAAGAAGCGCATCTCTGCAGACACCCAAGTTCTCCTGGGAATAATCAGGCACATCGAACTTGTCTACAGTGCCCTTATCGTTCCATCTCTTGGCCTTCTGCTGTATAACATTTACGTAGCCCACAAACTGCTCATTTTCTCTGATAGGCAGGTGGAAAGGCGCAATCCTCTTGCCGTACAGATCCTGCAGCTCCTGAACTACATTCTTGAAGCTTGCTTTATCATCATCCATGTTCGTGACAAAGACCATCCTCGGGATCTTGCGCTTCTCGCAGAGCTCCCACGCACGCTTTGTTCCGACCTCTATACCTGTCTTGCCGGAAACAACTATGATCGCAGCATCCGCTACGGAAACAGCTTCTTCAACCTCTCCCACATAATCATGGAATCCGGGAGTATCAAGGAGATTGATCTTATAATCCTCCCACTGAACAGGAATAACCGTAGTCTTAAGAGAAATCTTTCTCTTGATCTCTTCTTTCTCGTAATCGCTAACGGTGTTCCCCGAGTCCACGGTTCCCATACGATTTGTCATCCCTGCAAGGAAACAGATTGCCTCCGCAAGAGAAGTCTTACCGCTGCCCGGATGTCCGAGCAAAGCCACGTTTCTGATCTTGTCAGTAGTAAATACCTTCATCCTTACACCTCCGCATATATAGTTTTTTTATAGCCCCAATTACCTCCCTATTATACCTCTATTCACCTGATTATACAATCAAAAAATCACCCTTTGAGAAAGTCCTTTTCCCGGTTCTCAAAGGGTGATTTTGTTCTTTGATTACTGTTTTTTCACTATCTCGTCAAGCAGTCTGTCAGCTGTTTCTTCTTTTGAAAGAAGCGGAAGCTCTGTCATACTGTCTTTGGTGATTATGGTAACTACATTTGTATCTCCGGCGAAGCCTGCGCCCTTGGTCTTCAAGGAGTTGGCGGCGATCATATCTACCTTCTTTTTGATAAGCTTGGCACGGGAGTTTTCGATCAGGTTCTCGGTCTCCATGGAAAATCCGCAGATAAACTGGTTCTCTCTTCTGTTGTCTCCGAGCCATGCAAGGATGTCCTGCGTTCTGTCTAATTCGATAGACATATCACCGTCCTTCTTCTTGATCTTGTTCTCGGCCACATTTTTCGGTGTATAATCCGCAACCGCTGCTGCCTTGATTATTATATCCATGTCCGAAGCATATGTTTTGACTGCCATGAACATATCCGCAGCACTCTTTACATGCACAGTACGAACTCCGATCGGATCGTCAAGTGCTGTATCACACGCAACAAGAGTCACATCCGCTCCGCGGTAAGCAGCCATCCTGGCTATAGCGTAACCCATTTTTCCTGTGCTATGGTTGGTTATGTATCTTACGGGATCTATCGCTTCCTTGGTCGCGCCTGCTGTTACAAGCACCTTCTTTCCCTTCATATCGTGCTCCTTTGCGCAGGCAAGAAGGATGTGCTCAACAAGTACCGAAGGCTGCGGAAGCTTGCCCTTGCCCTCCTCACGGCAGGCAAGAAAGCCTGTGTCCGCTTCTATGATCTTATAGCCATAAGAAGCAAGCATGACCATATTGTCCTGAACTATCTTATTCGCATACATGTGTACATTCATGGATGGGGCAAGAAGCACCGGGCAGGTTGCCGGGAGCACGGTGGTTGTGAGCATATCGTCGGCTATGCCATGAGATATCTTACCTATCACATCAGCCGAAGCCGGCGCTACAAGTATGCAGTCCGCGCTTGTTCCAAGGTTCACATGAGGCACGTGAAGATCTCCGGCCGTATCAAACACATCTACATATACATGATTACCTGTCAATGTCTCGAAGGTCTCGGGAGTTAT
>ONVB01000025.1 GCA_900321145.1 uncultured Eubacteriales bacterium
AAGCCGGCACCTAAGACAGAGACGGGAACACCTCTTGAGAATCACGGAAGGCTTTCGATAAAAGGAAGTGACATAGTTGACAAGAACGGAAACAAATACCAGCTCAAGGGTGTGTCTACGCACGGCCTTGCCTGGTTTCCGACCTTTGTGAACAAAGAAGCGTTCAAGACCATCAGGGATGACTGGGGCGGTAATCTGATCAGGCTTGCGATGTACACAGACGAGGGCGGCGGATATTGCACCGACGGTGATAAGGAAGCGCTTAAGAAGCTTGTCGAGAACGGTGTTGATCATGCGACAGAGCTTGGAATGTATGTGATCATCGACTGGCACATACTTCATGACTTAAGCCCTCAGACATATAAGCCCGAGGCTTTAAAATTCTTTGAGGAGATGGCCTCAAAATATGCCGATTACGAAAATGTACTCTTTGAGATATGCAATGAGCCGAACGGCGGAACAACCTGGGCGGATGTAAAGTCTTACGCCGAGGAGGTAATCCCCGTCATCAGGAAGTATTCGCAGAATATAGTTATCGTCGGAACTCCGACCTGGTCACAGGATGTGGACAAGGCAGCGGAGGATCCGCTTAAAGAGGACAATGTATGCTATGCGCTGCATTTCTATGCGGCTACGCATAAGGGCTGGCTCAGGGATAAGGTAAGATCCGCTATGGATGCGGGGCTGCCGGTGTTCATCAGCGAGTTTTCGATATGTGATGCCTCCGGAAACGGCGGGATAGATTATAATGAGGCAGATGACTGGTTTTATATGATAGACGAACTGAACCTTTCGTATGCCGCATGGAACCTTGCAAATAAAGATGAGACCTCTTCACTGATCAAGAGCTCATGTGAGAAGACCTCAGGTTGGAGCGAGGCCGAGCTTTCCGATACGGGAATCTGGATCAGGTCGAAGATGAGAGGAGATAATTAAGTATGAGAGTTATTGCCGGCACGGCGAGAAGCATGCCTTTAAAGACAATCAGCGGTCTTGACACAAGGCCGACCACAGACAGGATCAAGGAGACACTCTTCAATATGCTTATGCCTTACATCCCGGATTCCGACTTTTTGGATCTCTTTGCCGGAAGCGGACAGATCGGTATAGAGGCGCTGTCAAGAGGTGCGAGATCAGCAGTCTTCGTGGACAATGCCAAGGCTGCACAGGACTGTATAAAGGATAATCTGAAGTTTACCAGGTTCTCTGATAAAGCGGTTGTAACGAGGATGGATGTCCTAAGCTATCTGTCGACGTTAAAGCATGTTACGAGTGACCTGATATTTATGGACGCGCCCTATGAATCCGGGCTGAATATGGAAGCTCTGAGGATACTCGGAAACAAGGAGTTCAAGTATGAGGATACACTGATAGTCTGCGAGGATCTGAAGGAAGCCGATTACAGCGAGGTGCTTTCGCTCGGATATGAGATAGTCAAAGAAAAGATATACAAGACAAACAAGCATATATTCATAAGGAAAGCAGGAGAGGAAAAAGCTGATGATTAAGGCAATTTATCCGGGCAGCTTTGATCCGGTGACTTTGGGACATCTTGATATAATAGAGCGTTCTGCCAGGATGTTCGACCAGGTGATAGTCGGAGTTTTGAACAATACTGCAAAAAAACCGTTGTTTTCTATTGACGAACGTGTTATTATGTTGCAGAATGTAGTGTCACATCTTGAAAATGTAACCGTGGAGGCATTCGGTGGACTGCTTGTGGATTTCGCAAGGATCAAGGGGTCGAATGTGATCGTCCGCGGGCTTCGTGCGCTCACAGACTTTGATGTGGAGATGCAGATGGCACAGTCGAACAGACTGGTAGCACCTGAGGTAGACACTGTATTCCTTTCTACGAGCACGGAATACTCTTTCTTAAGCTCGAGTGTTGTAAAGGAATATGCAAGGTATGGAGTTACTTTGGAGGAATTTGTACCGGGGAGTGTAATAGAGCGGCTGAAAGAAAAAATAGCCGAAGAATAAAGACAGAGCTTTTTCAGGAGGGAAGTACAAAATGGGCAGAAATGACATTGACGATATGATCGGGCAGATAGAGATTTTTGTTGACAGATGCAAGACACAGACTTTATCTCAGAACAAGGCTATAGTTCCTAAGGACGAGATGAAGCAGATGTTGGATGAGCTGAGAATGAAGCTTCCGGTTGAGGTCGAAAGATGCAAGAAGATCCTTCGCAACAAAGACAGGATCCTTCAGGAAGCGCGTACAAGATCTGATGCTATTATCAGTGAGTCGGTAAATGAAGCCAACAAGATGATAGATCAGCATGAGGTCACAAGGCTTGCGCATGTCCGTTCCGAGGAGATAATGGAGGCAGCCAGGGTACAGGCTCAGCAGATCATCAATCAGGCCAACGATGAAGCTAATCAGATTCGTCTTTCTGCAATGGACTACACCAAAGAAAAACTTCAGGGTATGAGAGATATCTTCTCGAGAGTATACGAGGCTGAGAAGGAAAACTACAGAACTCTTATCGAGTCACTTGAAGCTGACAGTCTTGTTATAGAGAACAATATCAGCGAGATGGAGCAGAACATCAATCTCTTTGTCGCACAGAGCAATATGGGTTACGTTGCTGAGGGTGAGCCTCAGGGCGTTGAGCAGATACCGGAAGAGCTTGATACCGCATTTGCCACAAGCCAGCCGCAGCCGGAGAACATAGCCGAGCGGGAAGAGGTGTTAAATACGGTTTTCGCGGATGATGAGGATGTGCTCTTTGATGATGAGATAAACGTCTACGGAGACAGAACTCCTGCATCGGGTGACGCAGGCCCGGCAGACGGCGGAAACTCGGATGATGATGATTTTGATGACTTCCTGGATGAGTAAGAAGCAGATCAGATCATTATAAGAGGAGCGGAATAGACATTATCGGCGGCTGTTTTGTAAGCGCTGCAGATAAGCGAATTATAGAGTGCGGTGGTTTTGACATCGAGAGACCACAGGCGTAGAAGAGCTTCGGCATTTTCGGATGCGCGGAGCTTTTTTATTGCCTCGGATTTCTTTGTTATAACAGGTACTGATGACGCTTCTGTTACAGCCTTTATAAGCTCGCCGGCACATTTTCTTGCGCCTAAGACGGAGGCATAGGAAAGATCGTGATTACCGGCGAAAAGCTTACGGTCGGATTCAGTATAACCGGCTATGAGATGGAGAAGAGCGCGCTTTACGGATGCAAGGGTGGTATCCTTAGTGTGGAGATCCTCGGCAAAGCCCTTAAAGGTGACCGGGCTTGAGGCTTTGACAAGAGAGGTATATCTTCCGGATATACCATCCGTAAAGCCGTATATATCACGCGGTGAATCTGTCATTGCAACGCAATAAGCAAGGTAGGAGTCAAGCATATCACATGTTATGGGAGCAAGGCTTGAGTCTGCATCTTTTAAAATAGGAGCGCATTCTTCCGGGACCGCTTGCGCGATATCGGCGATGCCTGACTCTGTATATCTGTTTCGTATGGAAAGGGCAGAGTTTAAACTGCTTTCCGAAAGAGCTTCGTCACTGTAGGCAGAACCGCATCTTTCGATGATATGGAAGCCTGTCTGCGAGCCGGTGCGCTTTAGTGCCGATATGTATTCGAGTGCGAGTATATTGTTGGGGGAGGAGAGAAGCTTTGCAAGATCGCGTTCGCGGGTTTTAAGATCGCTTTTGATACATGAAAGAATTGCTCTCTGTCGTGCTTTCGGAAATGAAAGACCGTTTGAAAGCCCCGATCTCAGTGACTCCCTAAAGTCTGAGGGCTCAGTAATAAGAATATCGGATACTTCGTCGAAAAGCCTGCTGTCGGTGGTTTCCGCGCCGAAAGCTATGGTATCGACTGTCTTAAGTGAGTTTATCAGGTTTACGGCGCCGGTCGCAAAGTCGAAAGCGCTTCCCGTAGCATAGGCAAAGGGAAGCTCGATCACCATATCCATACCGCAGGTCAAAGCCATGCGGGTGCGGGTATATTTGTCCCACATGGCGCACTCGCCGCGCTGCACAAAGCAGCCGCTCATCACCGAGATCACGTAATCCGGCGCAAGCTCTTCCTTAACCCTGCCGAGCAGGTAGGCGTGGCCTTTTGTATAGGGGTTGTATTCCGAAATTATTGCAGTGACCTTCATTAGTTTTCTCCGGAAATGTAGCTGTAAAAGTCGTAGTCGATTATACCGTTTGCCGCTATCATTTTATTTGCGGCATAGTTGTTCCAGTATGAAAATGCGGTCTCGTTTACATCCTTGCTGTTGCCTTTTTTGTCACAGGTATTTCCGCTTGCCGCACTGTAGCAGAAGTCGTCCGTCATAAAGCTCATGTCCGGATATATGACAAATCCGGGAGAGTCGGAGAGTATATCCTGTCCGATTATCAGCCTTGAATCATATTCGATACCCATAAGGTTTAGCATGGTCGGAAGTATGTCTATGCTTGAGCAGACCTTGTCGACTCTGACCGGCTTTTCCATGGCTCCGGAGAAGATGATCAGGCTGCTTTTATAGCATTCAAATTTTGTGTCAAGCTTTCTGCCGGCCAGACTGTCCAAAACGTTCATATCGTTGTAGGGAACATGATCTCCGGCGAGTACGATCACTGTGTTCTCGTATAGTCCTTTTTTCTTCAGTCTGGTTATGATCTCCTCGACCGCAAGCTCAAGCTCTGTCTGGCAGGCTATATATGCTTTTGTGGTCTCGTCATAGTTAAGGTTGTCTACCTCGGCCTTATGCCTGGCGGCCATTGCATTTCCGCCGAAGTTATAATTAACGTGGCCGCTGACCGTGAGGTAGTAGAGGTGGAACGGCTGCTTGGCGGTGTACTTGTCAAATGTATCCTCGATCATAACCTGATCGGACTGGGGCCAGAGTACATTGCCGTATTCGGACATCTGCGGGTCGAGACCGGATCCGTTTGCTATCCATTCGTAACCGAGAATGGGGTGTGATATATTTCTGTCATAATAATCGTACTCATTGTTGTGAAAACCGTAGGAGTGGTAGCCCTGCTTGTTAAGGTTGTTCGCAAGGGAGAAGTACATGCCCGCCTTGTTGAAGGAGGCCTGGTACATGGAGAGATATCCTCCGTTCCTTGTGGGACTTCCGAGTAGATTTGCATACTCGCCGCCTAAGGTGGAGCCGTACCAGAGGGGCTGATAGTAGTTTGTGAACTTGAACCCGTTCTCGGCCATCATTTTAAGAGTCGGAAATCTGTCTGTCTCGAAGAGATATCCCGAGAAGCCCTCTGCGGTTATCCATATGACGTTCATGCCCTTGAACATACCGGTGTACTCATTTTTGTTTGTGGGAGTCAGGCTTTTAAAATAATCGCACAAAGAAGCGACACTTCCGCCGGCTTCCGCTATCCTGTTAAAGTCTATATCCATTACCTGGGGCGAGGTGTCTATCTGCTTTTCGGTCGTTGTCTGAGAGGTAGCTTCCGTGGTCGCGGGCTTTTCGGTCGTGGCCGCTTCTGTCACGGGTACGGCCGTAGTCTCTGCCGTGTCTGCAAAGCGAAGTTCCGAGCTGCCCGACGAAAAGAGTGCGAGGCGTATGTCAGCTGTCAATGCCTGCATCACACCGAGCTTTTCGACTGCTATATCTATGGAAGGAAGTGTCTTATATACATTGTAGGCCGAGAAGTGACTCTTTGAGACAAGTCCCATGAACAGGATACTTGCCGGATACAGTACCAACAGAGCGACAAGCATCGCGACAGAGCAGATAAGCTTTTCGCGCTCGAGCGCAAGATATCGCCACAAAACGAAGATAAGCCCGCCCGATGGCAGCAGGATCAGCAGCACCATAACGGGATGTCTGATCACATTCTGCCATACCGTATCGGAATTGTCGGCGGCCTGATTGGCATACTTTACGGTACCCATAAGACTTAAGTGGTTTTTAAATACGGAGTGGTACAGAAAACAGGCCAGAAAATAAGCCGTCGTAAGCAGTGTGAACAGCGTAGCGGTTATCCTGGCGGAGAGCTCCGGAAGAAGCGATGTTATGAAGCCCGGAACAAGCGAAAGCAGGACAGCATAAAATAAAGCCCTGAGAGTGTTGACGGACCAAAGAGTGAAGTGGTAGCCGCGGAATACAAGCTCTAAATATACGTTTAGTGTGATGAAATACAGCAGGCCCGGAAGCGGCAACCGAAGTTTCTTGCGATCATGTAATTTGATGGTTGGTATTTTCTTTATTGAACCCATAATATCGCACATATTACAACAAAAACCTTTACAAATCAAGCGAAAATGTGTAAAATGAACTCGCTGTTCACGAAAAAAATCTGATATTATCGAAATCGAACATTAGTTCAAAAAATATGTTGACAAACATATTGTGTTGGTGTATATTGGTATGCGAACACACGTTCAATGACTATTCCGTTTTATAACAGTAGCATATGAAAGGTTTATATTAGATTATAACTTAGGAGGATTATTTATAATGGCTAACACTAATACCAATTCTGCTCCGAACAAGGAGGAGAGATTAAAGGCACTCGATGCGGCACTCGCACAGATTGAAAAGCAGTACGGAAAGGGTTCTGTGATGAAGCTCGGCGACAATGCCGCTAACATGAATATAGAAGTGATACCTACAGGTTCCTTAAGTCTTGACCTTGCGCTCGGACTTGGCGGTATGCCTAAGGGAAGGATCATAGAGATCTACGGACCCGAGTCAAGCGGTAAGACTACGGTAGCGCTTCACGTGGTATCCGAGGTTCAGAAGAGGGGCGGTATAGCAGGCTTTATCGACGCTGAGCACGCACTCGATCCCGTGTATGCGGCTCATATCGGAGTGGATATAGACAATCTGTATATATCTCAGCCGGATAACGGCGAGCAGGCACTCGAGATCACAGAGACCATGGTTCGCTCGGGTGCAGTGGATGTTATCATAGTGGACTCTGTTGCGGCCCTTGTCCCGAAGGCCGAGATAGACGGAGAGATGGGTGATTCCCATGTCGGTCTTCATGCAAGACTCATGTCACAGGCATTAAGAAAGCTTACGGGTATCATAAGCAAGTCTAACTGTGTGGTCATATTCATCAACCAGCTCAGAGAGAAGGTCGGAGTTATGTTCGGTAATCCGGAGACGACCACGGGAGGAAGGGCATTAAAGTTTTATGCATCCGTGCGGCTTGATGTACGCCGCATAGAGACGCTCAAGATTGCCGGTGAGGTAGTCGGTAACCGTACAAGGGTCAAGGTTGTCAAGAACAAGGTAGCTCCTCCTTTCAAGGAAGCTGAGTTTGATATCATGTTCGGTAAGGGTATATC
>ONVB01000002.1 GCA_900321145.1 uncultured Eubacteriales bacterium
ACTTCTATCTTTCTGGCCATGGCTGTCGGACTTGCGACCGGCATGGGCTATATAGGTATAGCGATGTTCTTCACGGTTATCGTATCGGTGATCAATCTCATACTCAATATGTCGACCTTCGGAGGCAAGGAGCATGAGGTCAGGGTATTAAAGATCACGGTTCCGGAGAACCTGGATTTCGAAGGAAAGTTTGACGACATCCTCGACAAGTATCTCGTACAGCACGAGATAACCGAGGTCAAGACCGCCAACATGGGAAGTCTGTACAAGATATCAATGGATGTGACCGTAAGGGAAAATGCTTCTGTCAAGGAGATGATGGACGAGCTGAGAAAGCGCAACGGCAACCTCGAGATAAGCCTTGCAAGGCCGGTCACGGTGGTAAATGAACTGTAGAATAAGTATCGGATCATAAAGAGTGTATGTAAACAGGAGCAGCCTTAAGACGAGCGGCTCCTGTTTATTCTTGATTTGCATTTTTTAATGACAGTAAGGTGGTCGCTATGGCTCTTATATTACTCTTTACAAATATCGGTGTTTTGTTGTAAGATGTACGCTATGAAAAAAATAACCAAAGCGATAATCATCTTAATAATGATAAGCGCATGTCTTCTCGGCTGCGGTAAGAAAAAGCCGCAGCTTGTCGAGTCGGGCCGGTTCATCAAGCTGTCGACGACCGAGCTTGGTGCGGTAGAGACCTACAAGATGTATACGGTGAATGTGGAGATAACGAAAGCCGGTAATGTGCGTATCTACGCAAGCGACTTTAACAAGTGGATCCCGACAAGTGCCATTCCCGAGGAGGTGTTCAATATAGCTCCGGAGGAAGCGGCAGAGCTGTACGACCTGGTGGATAAAAGCGGTATAGCGACCCTGAGAGAGAATGTCGGCAACCGGGATCAGACGGAGGGAACGAAGAAGCTCATCACGGTATATACCACGGAGGGCGAGCATACCACGGGAGGTATGAATCCTTCGAACCGTACATTTACGAAGGTTTACGACAAGGCCTATGAGCTTGTGAGGGAAAGGCTGTTTAACTATATCAGCACCATAGACAAGCAGCAGCTTGACGGTATGAAGCTGAGGGCTTCCGAGAAGCTTTCGGTAGTGAGCAAGGATAAGTCGGTGGTGATAGACAACCAGCGTATAAATGACGTATACATCCTTACTCCCGATGACGAGTATCTTGACGCGCCATCCTCGGGCACTATGCCGGTCAGGGGAGATACGGCGTGGACGGGAAGCGAAAAGGACAGCTACTATGTGGCTCTCCTGATAGATGACGAGACGAAGTTCTCACTTATGATGAAGACGGAGCTTTGCTCGGAGGAATTCCCGGACAGCTATGATGTATATATGGGAGACAGGATACTCTTTACATTTCATGTGGACAAGCAGATCGCGACAAATGCTATATATGTGGCCAAGACCAACGACTTGGAGGAGGCACAGAGAATAGCCGATGAGCTGTCCGAAGGCTTATTACATTAATGATCGGAGACTTGATATGAACAATCTTAAAGCAGTAATACTTGCGGCGGGAAAGGGAACGAGGATGAACTCGGATCTTCCCAAGTGCATCAATAAAATATGTGACAGACCTATGGTACACTATGTGATAAAGGCCTGCGACGACGCGGGCGCAAGAGAGGTGTGTGTGGTTGTGGGCTACAGGGCCTCAGAGGTAAGAAATGCGGTCTATGATGTGGTGACCTTCGCCGAGCAGCTTGAACAGCTCGGTACGGGACATGCGGTAAAGTGTGCGGCCGACTTTATAGGCACCGAGGGAGACACTCTGGTACTTTGCGGAGATACCCCTCTTATCACGGCCGATACGCTAAAGAGCTTAGTTGAGCTTCACAGGAAGCAGGCGAACGGCGTTACGGTCCTTTCGGCAAAGCTTGAGGATCCCACCGGCTACGGCCGTATCATAAGGGATGCCGCGGGTAATTTCGTGAAGATAGTCGAGCAAAAGGACGGTACCCCCGAGGAGCTTTTATGCAACGAGATAAACTCAGGCATGTATATCTTTAATTCCGAGGCGCTCTCGCAGTCCTTAGAGAGACTGACCAACGACAATGCGGCCGGAGAGTATTACCTGACGGATACTATAGCCATGATCAAGAAGATCGGCTTACAGGTTGAGGCCATGCCATTAGAGGGCGAAGCCGTAGACGAGATAAGGGGCGTCAACACGGTGGAGCAGTTAAAGCAGGCCGAAGAGATAATGAAGGCAAGACAATAACGCATCCCGAGCGACGGTGTCATCCTGAGCGAAGCGAAGGATCTTTTATATGAAAGGTTATAAATTGTGATAATAATAGCAGGTTTGGGAAACCCGGGAGACAAGTATGCCGGAACCAGGCATAATACGGGTTTCTCGGTGATCTACAACATAAGCGACCGTTACAATATCCCACTGAACAAGGCTGAGCACAAGAGTCTGACCGGGCGCGGTATACTCGAGGGAGAGAAGGTTCTCCTTGCCATGCCGCAGACCTATATGAACCTAAGCGGCGATGCCTTAAGGCTGCTCACGGATTACTACGAGGTTGATCCGGAGACGGAGCTTATAGTGATATATGATGATATATCTCTTCCGGTAGGGCGCTTAAGGATAAGGAAGAAGGGCAGTGCCGGAGGCCACAACGGGATAAAGGATATAATAGCGAAGCTTGGAACCGATACATTTGCAAGAGTGAAGGTCGGAGTCGGTGAGAAGCCGGAATATATGGATTTAGCGGATCATGTGTTAAGCCGGTTTCCGAAGGATGAGCTTCCGCTTGTGAGAGAAAGTGTCGAGCGCGCGGCGGATGCCGTGTGTTCAATTTTAAGAAATGGCGCGGATAAGGCCATGAATGATTATAATTAGATTATGCAGACATTATGCGATGCATTTGCAAAGTCAGGGGAAGCGGACAGGCTTAAGGAGAGCAGGTACATAAGCGGAGTGAACGAGAGGGTTATGCCGCTTTTGGTATCGGCACTTACTCCCGCTGACAGTATGAAGCTTGTGATCACTTATGATGAAAAGCGCGGCAGGGAGATAGCGGCGGACTTGAAGTTTTATGACAGAAGGACTTGCTTTTTCCCGGCAAGGGACGCGCTTTTTTACTCCGCTGATATTCACAGCAATACTTCGGCGAGAGAGAGATTCGATGTGATCAAGCGCATATCGGAGTCGGAGACCGCGACGGTGGTAGTCACCGTGGACGGACTTATGGAGAAGCTGCCGAGACTGTCTAACATAACAGACAGTTTGATGAAGTTCTCCGTGGGAGACGAGCTTGACGCAGACGGCTTTGCAAAGCGAATGACGGAAATAGGATATGAGAGGACCACGATGGTGGAGCAGCCCGGGCAGTTCTCGGTCAGGGGAAGTATAATTGACATATACCCCCTTACCGAGGAGTGCCCTGTTCGTCTTGAGCTTTTCGGAGACGAGATAGAGAGCATAAGGAGCTTTGATCTCGACAGCCAGCGTTCCATAGAGAAGCTTGAAAGCTGCGAGATATATCCCGCAAGCGAGATGGTCCTTTCGGCGTCGAGGATAGATAAGGGAATAGCTGCCATCGAGAAGGAGTTCAAGGAGAGGGAAGCATTCTTTAAGAAGGACTTTATGACCGAGCAGAGGGCGAGACTCCGCCATAGCGTTGAGGACTTAAAGGAGAGAGTGCTTGAGTTTGATTCCACCATGGGACTTGATTCCTATGTGGAGTTCTTCTATGACGATTGTGGCACCCTGCTTGATTACTTTCCGAAGGGAACAAGTATATATATAGACGAGCCGGAGAAGGTGGCTTTAAGAGCGCAGGATTATGACGCGGAGTTCAAGCTTTCCATGGAGGGAAGACTTGCGGGAGGCTATGTGCTTCCGACTCAGACCAAGGCGCTGCTTACGGCTGATGAGGCATTAGAGCGCATCAGGGCGAAGAAGCCCGTGCTTTTGTCGGAGTTTTCTTCGAAGCTTGACGACTGGGGCGTGAAGAAATCCGTCGAGGTAACGGCGAGAAGACAGGAGAGCTACCGCAACTCATTTGAGGCTCTTATGGGCGACATCTTAAGGTGGAAGAAAAAGGGGATAAAGACACTTATCCTGTCACCCTCCGCGACCAGAGGAAAGAGGATAGCCAAGAACTTAAGAGATAACGATATAGAAGCACATTATTCGGAGGACAGGCAGCACATCATAAAGCCGGGGGAGGTCATGGTATCCCTGGGCAGGCTATCAGGCGGCTTTTTTATAGAAGCGGCCGGCATAAGCGTGGTGTGCGAGGGCGATATATTTACCGCGAGGGAGATCAAGAACAAGAAGCGCTACGGCGGCGGTGAACGCATAGAGAGCTTCGCGGATATCTCCGAGGGCGATTATGTGGTTCACGAAAGACATGGCGTGGGCATATACCGAGGCCTTGACAAGGTTGAAACGGACGGAAGAAAGAGAGATTATATAACCATAGAATACGCGGGAGGAAGCAAGCTCTTTGTTCCCGTGGAGAGGCTTGAGGTCATAGGCAAGCTGTCGGGCAAGGACGGCGCGAAGCGCAAGCTGAACAAGCTCGGAGGAACCGAGTGGCAGAGGACGAGAAATACCGTCAAGTCCAAGATAGACAATATAGCGAAGGAGCTTGTGGAGCTCTATGCACTAAGGCAGATAAAGCAGGGCTTTGCCTATTCGCCGGATTCTCCGTGGCAGAGGGAGTTCGAGGAGCTTTTTCCCTATGAGGAGACAGCGGACCAGGCCCGTGCCATAGAGGATACCAAGAAGGATATGGAGTCCGGCAAGATCATGGACAGGCTTATCTGCGGTGATGTGGGCTTCGGCAAGACCGAGGTGTCGATCCGCGCCGCATTTAAGGCGGTTCAGGATAACAAGCAGGTTGCATACCTGGTTCCGACCACCATACTCTGCGAGCAGCACTACAATACCTTCAGGGAGAGGATGAAGGACTTTCCGGTGAATATCAGCATGCTCTCCCGCTTTGCGACCGCAAAGGATATAAAGCAGACCATAAGCGACTTAAAGAGCGGCAAGTGTGACATAGTTATCGGTACACACAGGCTGCTCTCCAAGGATGTGGAGTTCAAGAACTTAGGACTTCTTATAATAGACGAGGAGCAGCGCTTCGGCGTAAAGCACAAGGAGCAGATAAAACAGCTCAGGAACAACGTGGATGTGCTGACTCTTACGGCGACGCCCATACCGCGTACGCTTCATATGAGCTTAGTCGGTTTAAGGGATATAAGCCTTTTAGACGAGCCTCCGGTGGACAGACTCCCGATACAGACCTATGTCATGGAGTATGACGAGGAGTTCGTGAAGGAAGCGATAAACAGGGAGTTGAAGCGCAAGGGACAGGTCTACTATGTGTACAACCGCGTAGACAACATAGAGGATATAACCATAAACTTAAGGACTCTCGTTCCTCATGCGACCATAGAGTTCGCTCACGGACAGATGCACGAGCGGGAGCTTGAAAATGTGATGAGGCGCTTTATATCCGGAGAGATAGATGTGCTCGTGTCGACTACCATAATAGAGACCGGGCTTGATATCCCGAATGTAAATACCATGATAATCCACGACTCCGACCGCTACGGACTCTCGCAGCTTTACCAGTTAAGAGGGCGTGTGGGAAGGTCGTCACGGAGCGCCTATGCATTTCTTATGTACAGAAAGGACAAGCTCCTAAAGGAGGTTGCGGAGAAGAGACTCAAGGCGATAAGGGAATTCACGGATTTGGGCTCGGGCTACAAGATATCCATGAGGGACTTAGAGATAAGAGGTGCCGGCAACCTGCTCGGTAAGGAGCAGTCCGGAAATGTAGAGGCAGTGGGCTATGATATGTATGTCCGCCTTTTATCCGATGCCATAAAGAGACTGTCCGGTGAAAAGATCGAGGAGAGGGATTTCCTTACCACGGTCGACCTGCCGGTGGACGCTTACATACCTGAAACCTATGTGAAGAACGAGTTCGTGAAGCTTGACTTATATAAGAGGATATCCCGCCTTAACGACCGCGAGGAGAGCGATGATATCTTAGAAGAGGTAAGAGACCGCTTCGGAGAACCTCCGCGCGAGTTCATGAGGCTTATCGATGTGGCCTGCGTCAAGGCGAAGGCCCACAGGGCATATATCACCGACATCAAATACTTCAACGGTGACCTGAAGGTCTATATAGCCGACGGAGCGCCTGTAAATATGGATAAGCTCGGCAAGCTTTTAAAGAGGAGCAAGGGAAGACTTAAGGTCTTCACCGAGAAGCAGAGCGGAGTGAAGACGGCTGCGTCAAAGACTGTCCAGGAGGAGC
>ONVB01000091.1 GCA_900321145.1 uncultured Eubacteriales bacterium
AGGCGGAACGGTGCGCTTCAGGAAAGGCACATATCTGACAGCTCCGATATTCTTAAAGAGCGGGATCACTATTCTGCTTGAGGAGGGAGCTAAGCTGCTCGGACTTTCGGACAGACGTGCATATCCGGTGCTTCCGGGCATGACGAGGTTTACGGGCAGTTCGACGGAAGAATTGAATCTTGCGTCATGGGAGGGAAACCCGCTCGATGCATTTGCGGCACTTATAACCGGTATAAAATGCGAGAATGTGAACATAATCGGTAAAGGCGTGATAGACGGAAACGCCGAAAACGGTGACTGGTGGCAGGATGTGAAGAAGAAGCGCGTGGCCTGGAGACCGAGGACGGTGTTCTTCAATCACTGCAGGAACATAACCGTGCAGGGAGTCAAGATACAGAATTCGCCATCGTGGACCGTGCATCCGTATTATACGGATGGTGTAAAGCTGATAGATATAGATATATACAACCCGGACGATTCTCCGAATACTGACGGTATTGATCCGGAGAGCTGTACCGATGTGCAGATTCTCGGCGCCAGGATATCCGTCGGAGATGACTGTATAGCCATAAAGAGCGGCAAGATATATATGGGCAAGTTCCACACCAAGAGGACAGAGGGCGTGACCATCAGGAACTGCCGTTTCGAGAGAGGACACGGCTCGGTGACCATAGGCAGTGAGGTTGCCTGCGGTATAACTGATGTGCATGTCACGAAGTGCTGCTTTATCGGTACTGACAGAGGTCTTAGGATAAAGACCAGACGGGGACGCGGAGAACGTGCTGTCATAGATAAATTAAGCTTTGAGCACATTAAAATGGATGGCGTGCTCATGCCGTTCACCGTGAACATGTTCTACTTCTGTGATCCCGACGGTCACAGCGATTATGTACAGTCCCAGGAGGCGCTTCCCGTGGATGAGCGAACTCCTTACATAGGAAGCATAAGCATAAAGGATATAGATGCAACCGGTGTGAGTGCCGTGTTTGCCTGCATTTACGGCCTGCCCGAGCGACCGGTGGGTGAGATAACCATAGAGGATGTGCGTGCGGCGTATCTGCCGGCTGAGGAAAGAGAAGATCTCTGCCCGATCATGATGGACAACTTTATGACCATGAACGGACGCAGCGTATATATAAAAAATGCGGATTACATAAAGATCAAAGACGTGGTACTGTCGGGCAGTGCCGACAGTGAAGCGGAACTGATCAACGTGAGCAGATCGGACCTGTCAGGGCTTGTTTTGAAAGCATAGCATGTAAGCGGGACAGGGTATGCAGTGAAGAAAGGCTTATAGCGAAGATCGTTAAACCGGGTGGAAATGCAGCTTCTTTATGAGCTGTTTGTTTTGCCATAAGTCTCAGAAACCCCATGGCGGTGGCTGTGGGGTTTTTTGAGTTTTGCATTTTTTAAAAAACGTAGTATAATACAGTGAGTATTTTATGCGGAGGAGCACGGATGAAGGATAAACTGAAAAGCCTTGTGCTTGTAAACGGAATAAGTGCGGTGATGTTCGTTATGGCTTTGCTGCTTATATTCTTTACGGATTATCTTCCGATCGGGATAGGGGCTTCGGCGGTTTGGCTGATATATACCGTGTGTGCCAACAGATATGTGCTCGTTGAGAAGAAGGCACCGCCGCTTCGGGAAACATTTCAGGAGGGAAATGTAAAGGGAATCTTCAACAATGAAGTGAGGATGCTTGAGAAGCAGTACGACAGCATCAAGTCCAGGGAAGAATTCATGATGAGCAATACCGAGAGCATGCAGGAGCTGTACGTAAGGATACTTGAGCAGATGAACTCAAACTTAGACAGCGCGTCTGCTTATATGAAGACCTACGATTATTACACCAGACCTAACCCGACTTACCTGACCAAGCTTGTACACGATGGGGATATGCTTGTAAGGAAGTTCAATACTCTTGTCGAGAAGCTGGTGGATATAGATACCAACCCGACCACGCTCGACGTAAAGTATGTGGATGAGGTTACGGAGTGCCTTGAGGGCATGAAGGAGTACAAGAAGGTCATGGTGAGAATGTGATCA
>ONVB01000021.1 GCA_900321145.1 uncultured Eubacteriales bacterium
AAGCTTACGAAGTATGTAATTCCGGTTAAGCTCAAGGAGGGCAAGGGCGACAGAAAAGCGGCGATTAAGTATATGAAGTCGCTGATCAAGGGTTCTGAGTACGCACAGTACGCCGGACAGGCCGGTGAGTTCATGAAGAACTATCCTGGTGATGAGTTCACCCAGACCGAGGTTCTTGATGCTTTTGAGAAGTTCGAGACCTGGTGCCTGAACAAAAATGTGCTTCAGGCTTATAATTACGACTTCTCCGATACATTTATGCTTGAAAGGGATGAAGCTGCGGAGCCTGCCTACGACAGACTGCAGAAGCTTATAGGCCTTTCCTCGGTGAAGAAGCAGATAGACAGAGTGATTGCGGCCCATCTTATAGAGAAGGAAAGAAAGAAGTATAAGAAGAAGGGTAAGAACAAGGACGACAAGGTATCATGTATGCACATGATATATGCCGGTAATCCCGGTACCGCCAAGACAACGGTCGCCAGACTTGTTGCGCAGATATGCAAGGACAAGGGGATACTGAAAAGCGGTGTATGCGTTGAGAAGAGCGGAATGGATCTTGATCGCGGGATATTCAGCGAGTTCTGCGTAAGGGAAGCATTTACGGCAGCAAAGGGTGGCATTCTCTTTGTGGATGAGGCTTATGCTATATCAAGCGATGGCGCAATCACTGCGCTCATTCAGGAGATGGAAAACCACAGAGAAGACGTTATCGTGGTTTTGGCAGGCTATAATAAGAGCATGAAGAATTTCCTTGAGAGAAATGAGGGCTTGAAGAGCAGGATCCCGTTCTGGATAGACTTTCCGGATTATTCTGCGGAGGAGCTTACGGATATATTCAGGCTGATGCTTGACGAGTACGGCTTTACCGCAACCGAGGATGCAATAAAGGAGGCTCTCTACAGATTCGAAAGAGTAAGAACCCTGCATAATTTCGGTAACGGGCGATATGTAAGGAATCTTCTCGAGGGCGCTATCAAGAACCAGGCCGAGAGGCTTATCTCTGAGGGGAAGGATGCCGCAGATATCTCCAAGCAGGAGCTCTTCCTTATTACAGCGGATGATGTACATAAGTATAAGAGCGATATAAAGGAAGAAGAAAAGGCGGGCAGAAAGGCCGGCGATGCTTCTAAGGAGCTTGAAGAGATGATAGGGCTTTCTTCGGCCAAGAGTGTAATACATAAGGCGATAAAGAAGAGTAAGCTCAACAGAATCTACGTTGACAAGGGCATAAAGACATCTGAAAGCTCCATGCACATGGTGTTTACCGGTAACCCGGGCACTGCCAAGACTACTGTCGCAAGGCTTGTAGCTGAAATCATGAAGGATGAGGGAGTGCTTAAGACCGGGGCCTTTGTTGAGGTCGGCCGCGCGGATCTTGTCGGAGGGTTTGAAGGTTCTACAGCAATCAATGTCAAGAAGAAGTTCATGGAGGCTGAGGGTGGAGTCCTCTTCATAGACGAGGCATACTCACTTGTTGAGTACTGGGATAACGCCTTCGGAGATGAGGCGATTAATACCATAGTTCAGGAGATGGAGAACCACAGGAAGGATACGGTTGTGATCTTTGCCGGATACCCTGAGCCCATGAAGAGTTTTCTTGACAGAAACCCGGGCATGCGGTCAAGAATAGCCTTTCATGTGGAGTTTGAGGATTACTCAACGGAGGAGCTTCTTGATATTACGAAGCTTATGCTCAGACGGCAGGGGATGAGCATAACCGATGAGGCTCTGGAAAAGCTTAAGGGACTCTATGAGCTCGCTAAGAATCGCGATGGCTTCGGAAACGGCCGATTCGTGAGAAAGCTCCTTGAGGAGGCCGCTATGAACTTAGCCGAAAGAGTGCTTGAGTTCGATGAGGAGGAGCTTACACCGGAGCTTATTACCACTATCGAGGTTGAGGACATACCCGATTCGATTGGAATGCCGAAGGAAAAGGCACGGCTGGGTTTTGCACTGTAGTGTGAATTATGTGTCAGTCTCAGAAGGAGTAGGAGTGCTCCTTTTGAGACTGACACTGATAAAAACCATTTACAATCGTACTTAAAAATGTTACCATATATAACTGAAAAATGTGAAAAACATAAAAAAAATGAAACCAAGATAGCGTAAAGCAGATAAAAGATTCTTCGGGCTAAAGGCCTTAAGTCATGACACTGTGTCACTCTGAGCGAGGCTGACCGCAATGCGAAGCGTTGCGGTGCCGGCCCGGCGAGGGCTTGCGAAGCAACAGGAAGCGAAGAGTCTTAAAAAGGAGCGTATATATGGCGGACAGAAAAACAATCAAAACCTATGAAGAAGAAAAGCAGGAACCCTATGTTCAGGCTGTTGAGATTGATCATATGAAGCTGAAATATTTCCTGGAAAAAGCAAAGGGTTACGGAAGAACCATGTCAGAATTCGCAAAGGATTGCGGTGTAAGTCCCGCAACCTTTTCAAGAGTGATGCATGACAAGAACCGCAGACCGCTTGCACCGGAACTGATTCAGGCTATCATAGAGCATGCGGAGAACCCGGATGAGTTGTCCTACAGGCTTGTTATGAGGGCTAACGGCATGGTTCCGCTCGAGAGGCATGAAAAAAGGGACGAGTTCGGCCACCGGGATTCTGCGTATGAGGAACGTGAATACACGAAGATTGCGAAGATCAAGAACATAATAGAAGAAGAGATTAAAGCAAGACATCTGATGCATCTTTTCTACGACAGGCTTGACCGTGAGATAAAGATGGAAAAGAGTGAGAATCGCCTGCAGATCAACAGCAATTTTGCTCTCAGGGTGGAGGGATATTCCGATATGTTCTGGAGCTTCTGCCTCGTTACGGATGAGGTACCGGAGGCAAGAAAGGATGACACTCGATATTCGAGCGTGATAGTAAGGCGAGCTATAAGAGATAATGCGGAGTTCTTCTTAAGAGATGTGTGGGAGCCGGAGAGCTTGGAGAAGGTCAAGCAGACCTTTGTGGTCATAGATGAAGATGTTTTTAATAAGTTTGAGGAAAAGATAAAAAAGATCAAGGTAAACAGCTATATTTCGGTTCTATTGATTGATATTAACAGTGGAAGGGCTGTTAAAGAGCTTCAGTTTGAAAGAAATG
>ONVB01000285.1 GCA_900321145.1 uncultured Eubacteriales bacterium
CATAAGGGCATGCATGAAGCTTATGCCGGGAGTACCGCAGACGGCTGTGTTTGATACGGCATTTCATCAGACCATGCCGGACTATGCATATATGTACGGCATACCTTACGAGTATTATGAGAAGTACAAGGTCAGACGCTACGGCTTCCACGGCACAAGCCACAGCTTTGTATCCAAGAGAGCCATAGAGCTGCTCGGCGTACCTGCGGAGGACACAAAGGTTATAGTATGCCACCTCGGCAACGGTTCGAGTATCACTGCGGTCAAGGGAGGAAAGTCGGTAGATACAAGCATGGGACTTACGCCTCTTGCCGGAGTATCCATGGGTACAAGATCGGGACTTATAGATCCCGCTATCATAGAGTTTATAGCAGACAAGGAGAACCTTTCGTTAAAGGAGGTTATGGCTGTGCTCAACAAGAAGTCCGGTATGCTCGGACTTTCGGGAGTATCAAGTGACTTCAGAGATCTCGATAAGGGCATAGCGGACGGAAATGAGCAGTGCAGACTTGCGGTTGAACTCTTCTCATACCAGACCGCAAAGTATGTAGGTGCTTATGCGGCAGCCATGAACGGTGTGGACGCTATCTGCTTTACGGCAGGAGTCGGTGAGAACAATGTGGTTGTCAGAAAGCAGGTTGTAGACCGTCTGGGATACCTCGGCATCAAGCTTGACGAGGAGGCAAACGGTATCAGGGGAGAGGAGAAGCTTATATCCACGCCCGATTCAAAGGTAAAGGTTTATGTGATCCCTACGAACGAAGAGCTTGCTATAGCAAGGGAGACGGTAGAATTACTGTAAAAAATCCTTAAAAATCAAGGAAAACGACGAGTTGTGGTGAAAAAAGGCTTGAAAAATAAGGGGTTTTGAAGATTTATTTTCCAAAAAGCCTTGATTTTCAAGGAAACTTGTGATATAACAGATGTGAGCTTAATAGTAAGACATATTGAGTGGGCCCAAAAGGCCCACTCTTGTTTTTGGTATCAAGGAAAGGCGTAAGAGATGAAAAAGAAGGAAATTGAAGAATACTGTGAGCAGCTTGTAACTCCCATACTTGAACAGGAATCCCTGAAGCTCTGGGATGTGGAGTATGTAAAGGAGGGACCGGATTACTACCTGAGGGTGTACGCCGACAAGGAAGGCGGAATAACCATCGACGACTGTGAGAAAGTGAGCAGGGCACTTTCGGTCAAGCTCGATGAGGAGGACAAGATAAAGGACGCTTATATCCTTGAGGTAAGCTCGCCGGGACTGACCAGGCAGCTTAAATCCGAAAGGGACTTCGTCAACAGTATCGGAAGACAGGTTGATGTAAAGCTCTACAAGGCTCTTGACGGTATAGGCAAGGAATTCACCGGCATACTTGAGGGCGCGGATGAGGATAAGGTGAGCATTGCGCTTGAAAACGAAGCTTCTGAAAAGCTTGATATAGATAAGAGTAATATAGCAACCATTAAGTTAAGCTTTATTGAATGATAGGAGGAAGAGATGTCAGAAATAATCGAAGCATTAAATCAGCTTGAGAAGGAGAGGAATATAAGCAAGGAAGTCATTATGTCGGCTATAGAGAAGTCGATAGTGACTGCCTGTGAGAAGGATTTCGGTAAGGGTGCTGAGTATGAAGTGACCATGGACAGAGAGACCGGAGAGCTTTCGGTATTCCAGAAGAGACTTATCGTGGAGGATGAGGAGCTTGTCGATGATAAGGCCCAGATTTCTCTCACAAAGGCCCGTGCCATAAAGAAAGACAGTGTGGCGGGTGATTATCTTGTGACGGAGGTTAAGTCCAAGGAGTTCGGAAGAATAGCTGCCCAGAAGGCGAGAAGCATCATAGTTCAGGCTATCAAGGAGAGCGAGCGCGATGCTATCTACGGCAAGTTCGCAGACAAGCAGAAGGATATAATCACCGGTGTGGTTCAGAGATTTTCGGGCAACAATATCAACATTTCGCTTGATGAGAGAACCGACACAGTCTTAAATGAAAATGAGCAGGTTAAGGGCGAAAATTACAAGATAGGCGACAGGATAAAGCTCTATGTGGTAGAGGTAAAGAAGAGCACAAAGGGCTTCAGGATACTTGTATCAAGGACGCATCCGGATCTTGTGAGAAAGCTCTTCGAGAAAGAGGTCACGGAGATCGCAGACGGTACAGTAGAGATCATGAGCATTGCGAGAGAGCCGGGTTCAAGAAGCAAGATAGCGGTTCGCTCAAATGATGAGAATGTCGATCCGGTAGGCGCATGCGTGGGACTTGCCGGAAGCAGAGTTAATAATGTGGTAAATGATCTGAAGGGTGAGAAGATAGATATCATAAACTATGATGACGATCCCGCGGTTTATATCAAGAACGCGCTCAGTCCTTCGGATGTTATCTGGGTAAAGGTTGATGAGGATGAAAGGTCTGCCAAGGTAGTCGTTCCTGAGGATCAGCTTTCACTCGCAATCGGTAAGGAAGGTCAGAATGCAAGGCTTGCCGTAAGACTTACAGGTTACAAGATAGATATCAAGAGCGAGTCCCAGGCAAAGAGCCTCGGCATAGGCTACGATGACTATGATGAAGA
>ONVB01000128.1 GCA_900321145.1 uncultured Eubacteriales bacterium
CGGTGGAAAGCTCGGTTTCGGCAACCGCATCCGGATCGTATTTCATATGATATTTTCTGTTATACTTAAGCAGCATCTCTGCGGCATACTCAGCTATAAGGTAGTTCTCTTCGTCCGACAGATCCTTTACCTTGTCGCACCCGCACAGGCCGAGCAGTAAACAGCAGACTGCAGCTAATAGAATTATCCGCTTCATAATAGCTCCGTTTTAAGTCCCGATCACAACATATAAACATCGGTTATTATATCACAATCAAGCCCCTCTATCAAGCGTTTTAAGATCAGGGGAAGAGGTAAAGCATCATGTTGGAATGCTCTGATGTCAAAGCCTCCATATTGTTCAGGATTATGACCTCATCTATTCCTTCCTGCTTGATAAATTCAACAAGATCCTTGCTGCTGTATCTGTAATCAACTATAAAGGTCTTCTCGAAATGATCCACAAGGAAGGGGGCAAATGCGTTACCGTAGGATTCCTTTATAAGCAGACAGGCCGAACCGTCATGTATCTTCGGATTGACTATGGTACAAAGCTCATTGTCCGCACCGATAAAGCAGCTGTACTTACCTCCGTCCGGGTATTCCGACACATCGTATACAACCTTCCACGGTATCTCCATCCCGTTCTCGATAAAGGTACACTCGTTTGTGCCCATGGGGATATATGCGATGATCGTATCGGCATTCTGCCTCAAGGTTTCCGACTGTCCCGAAGCAGCATAAAATGTACCGAGGAAGCCGGGATATTCCACTGTTTCAAACTGGTCTAAGGTATGCGGAACTATCTCTCTGCTCTGGCACCATCTGTAATAAGCATAATAAGCGCCGAGTGGTGTCCAGTGATGATCGGTGTTGAAGTAAAGGTACTCGGCATTGTGATCCTTTAATATATCCATGACCTTGACCTTATTTATGTCGTCCGACATCATGCCGTATATGTAGTCTATGGCCTTCTCCTGATCCGAACCGCCAAGGTCCTTCTGGATATTCTCTCCGAGGTATACTCCGAACGCTGTGGGGACAAGCATCTCGGTGAATTTAACTCCCTTGGGGATCTTGGTAGCAATGGTATTAATGACCGACGCGTAGTAGTCTGCGTTATCCTGACCGAAGTAGTATACATTAAAAGCTTTTCCTCCGGAGATGTATACGGTACCGGCTTCTTCACCCTTATCTCTTAAAGTACCGTCCTTTCCGTGCTCGGGATCCTTGACATTATATCCCGCTTCCGTAGTGGTCTCCTTCTTTGCGGCATCACCGGAAGTAGCCTTTTTATCTTTATCCTTTGACTGCGCCTCCGTTGTGATAAGAGGTGCTATCGTAGGCGCCTTTCCCGAATCATCGGTGTCCGGGATCTCGTCCACATTTGCGGCAACTTCACCGTGAAGCTCATTTGCATGAAGACCGTACATATTCTTAAGCTTTGAATTGAAGGAAATCATGCTCTCTCTCATGGGATAGGTGTCGGCATACCAGGTTGAAAGCTCGGTAAAGTACTCGCCGTTGACCAGCTTGGCAGTCTTTGCTTTGGGAAACTCGGCAAGCTTTCTCTTCTCAAGGATAGATTTATCCGGTCTTAAGAAAAACAAAAGTCCTATCACGAAGAACACAAAGAGTATGGTGCAAAAGCCCACAACTCTTATGCGGTCCCAAAACATCTTTTTTGCCCTGATCTTCTTCTTGAACATAGGTGATTTTCCGTCGTAACTCATCCTTCACCCTCCTAAAACTGATTATACAAAAACGGTCTGAAGCTGCTTCCCGCCATAACATAAATGGCTATGATAAGAGCCGCAAAGCTTAAAACGGTTCTCAATCCGAAAAGGAAGCCCGCAGGTATCGCATTTTTCTTTACACCCGTTGCTATCTTCTTGTCGATGACATGATAAAGCGGTGTACATGCAAGCACGCAGACGATGATAAAGAACAGGTTGTTGGATATGGTAAGCTTCACTGCGGTATTGGTAAATCCGTTACCGTTTATTCCGAAAAGCCCGATAAGCGCTTTGCCTAGAACTCCGGCATCGGTACATTTGAATATAAGCCACCCTATCGAGAATACCAGGATCGTATAAAGGTGCTTTATGATCTCCGGCAGTCTCTCCATGCCTTTTGAATAATTTTCTATCTCAATAAACACAAAGTAAAACAGTCCCCACAGTACGAAGTTTAATGTGGCGCCGTGCCAGATACCGGTCAGAAGCCATACCACGAGAAGATTTATATTTCTGCGCCCCTCACCCTTCCTGTTGCCGCCGAGCGGAATGTAGACATAGTCCTTGAAGAAGGTGCTTAAGGATATATGCCATCTGTTCCAGAATTCCTTTAC
>ONVB01000220.1 GCA_900321145.1 uncultured Eubacteriales bacterium
AAAGCCCAAAACCGAAGCTCCTGTAAAGCAAAAGCCTGCTCCTCCCGTAAAAAGGGAAGAACAAAAAACGGAGGAAAAACCGGTTGCAGAACCCGAGCCTCAGGAGAGAAGGCATGTGAACAACGAGCTTGATCCCGCCGAGAAAAAACGGATCCTAATAACCGCCGCACTGATATCCGCCGGCTTTATCGCTCTTGTAACAATTTTACTGATTCTGGTATTATAATGATTATATACGGCTGCCGAACCCGGCAGCCTTTTTTTATAATATTAAATCGGGCATGGTGAGATGCGATCGAACCTTGCTCGCTGCGCCGCCCGCTGTGTCACAAAGTGACAGATCACATTACGCGGACACGCGCACAAAAAGCGGGCGCCTGTGAATGATCACAGGCGCCCTTAGGATTATATAGGAAAAAGTGATAGGCTTATTCAGCGACGGATATTCCCTCCGTCTTTATTATGAACTTTGTCATGCCGGACTTTCCATCGGGAAGTCCTGTAAATGTATCATACTCCGTTCCTGCCTCAACCAAAGCACATATCCTGTCGGTAAGCTCTTTTATATCTCCGTGATAAGCATCCACAAGCTTGCCTATGGCCTGGGCATTGAATTCAACTATGCCCTCATGGAGCCTGTCAGCACCGCTTGAAAGCTCTTTTGTACCGTCCGACAACTGTGATGCACCCGAGGCAAGCTGGTTAGCCCCGATCTTAAGCTGGCCTGCGCCGTCCGAAAGCTGATAAGCTCCCGATTTCAATGCCCCGGCGCCTCCCGACAGCTTGGATATTCCGTCAAGGAGAGTAGGCACGCTGCCGTTGAGCTTATCTGTACCTCCGGCAAGAGCCTTGGCTCCCGTTACTAAACTGAAGCCGTTATCCTGTATTGCCTCTATCTGAGAAGCTATCTGACTCTTGGCAGTCTCAGCGCCTGTTATGGCAGCCTGGCCTGCTGCCTGACCCGCTGCTTCTCCCGCTGCCTGGCCTGCTGCGGTAACCGCCGCCTCCTTTGCTACCTGAGGTGCAAGCTGCTCGGCTACCGAAACCGCTGTCTGCTGTGATACCTGTCCCGCAACCTCTCCTGCAGTCTGAACAGCTACCGTCGGTGCAACCGAAGCCGCCGTGCTCTTCGCAGTGTCAAGGCATGCATCCGCAACACCTGTTGCAAATGAATCACCGTATCCACCAAGTCCCGCAGCCATCTTTGCTGCCATACCCTGAAGCTGCTGGTCTACTATGCCGTAGATCGTAGCGTCATCCGGAACAGCGCCCGATACCGCAGCAAGTACCTGATCACCTGTCATGGCTGCTGCATTCGGTGCAACCTGCTCTAAAGCACCCTGAAGATACTGAGCCTTTACAGCACCCGCTATAGCAAGCTTTAAGTCATCATTTGCGGCAAGAAGCTGATATACATTTTCCGAGGTAAAGTTCGCTCCGAACTTCTCCAAAGCCTGTGCCTTAACAGCATCGTAGTATTCAGCCTTAAAGAGCTGTTCTGCCGAAGCAGCCGCAGAAGCTGCTATCTGCTCACTCTTGCCCTTTACACTCTCCTCGGCACCGGCCTTTGCGGTCTGTGCTATGGTATCAAGCTGTCCGCCTTCCTTAAGCGCTGCGCTTGCCTTAGCGCCCACACCCGAGTAATCGGCAGCGGCCGCCTGCTCTGTTGCAGCCTTCTCGGCCGTATCCTTTGCCTCGCCGTAAGCAAGTGCAAATGTGGCATTCTTTGTATCATCACTCATAGGAGTGTTTAAAGCTTTATCAAGAGTATCTATTCCGTTACTTAAAGCGGCCGCGCTGTTGTTCAGTGTACCCACGCCCTCTGCCAAAGTGCCGGATCCTGCCTCAAGCTGTGAAAGCCCGCCTGCAAGCTGGTCCGCTCCGCCCGTTAAGCTTCCGAGACCCATGCTAAGCTGATCCGCTCCGCCGGCAACCTTAGCCGCGCCTGTCGAAAGCTCTCCGGTTCCGCTCTCAAGCTGCTTTGCGCCGTCTGCAAGCTGCTTTGAACCATCCTCAAGCTGCTTTCCGGCATCGTCAAGCTTGTTTACCAAGTCATCGAGCTCTGAGGTGTTGAGATCGCCGTCTACCTGAAATGCAGATGCATCCACAAGCACCGTCATAGTCATATCAAGAGAGAAATTATTTACATCTGCCTCAAGCTCAAAGTAATCCGGAAGTGACAGACCTCCCAATGTATCATCCTTGTCTATATCAAGACTATCCGTAAGTCCCGGAAGTGCATAGCCGACAACTATATTGCTGTTGCCTTCCGTGGTGACCTTTCCGTTCGTTACGGTTATATTTGAGAAGTCTTTGTTTAAGATCATACCTGTAAGAGCAAGGAAGGGAACATGTATCTCCTCGTCCTTCTCACCGATCTTCTTCGTGGTTTTCTCGTTATTTGTATAATCAAATCTGATCTTAACCCTGCCGGATGCTCCCGCAAGCTCCGAGGGCTTAACCTCCTTGCCGTCAAGGAAGTAGGTTGCCTTGACTGTTACGGGAAGAGCCTTGTCCGTAGTTCCCTCATAATAAATGTCACTTCCGTTTGCTTCCCAGGTCACCTTATTTCCGTCCTGAGTATACTTCTCATCGCCCTTTAAGTTCACTATGTCCTTAAGCTCGCTTACATCCTCAAGCTTGTCCTTCTTGTCCTTATTTCTCAAAACCTCATTTACAAGGATGTTATTGATATTTCCATTCGGATCGGCAAATGCATAGACCGTCTCATCCTTATATACATCCTTCTCGCTTACGGACACGCTGTCTGTGAAGTTCTTTACAAGCTGCTCGGTGTCAAGCTCGACGGCCTTCTCGTCCTTATTCTCTACATCTTCCTTCTTGATCTCCTCATCGTCGAGGTAGTTATACTTGTTTACGTCCTGTGCTCTTCCCATGCTGCCAAGTCCGCAGGCTGTAAGAGCGACGGCGCATGCAAGCGCGCCGGTTCCGGCTTTCTTAAGATTTTTTTTGCTGTATATGTAATGTCTCATGACCATTTCCTCCTTGTTTTGTTAAGATTCTTCCTGTTGCTTCGCAAGCCCGAAGAAGCTTCTTCATAAACCACTTTACACTATCAAACCATCTTAGATCATGCCTGCTTTAATGTTCCGTTTTCTGTACCCTTCTTCGGTACAAAACCTGCGCTTGTGTGAATGATCAGTCCGTCGAAGATCATGAACATCGCCGGAAGCACAAGCGATACCGCAAACATCGATATTATCGCACCGCGTGCCATAAGCACACAGAGTGAGCTTATCATATCTATATTCGAATAAAGACCTACTCCGAAGGTGGATGCGAAGAACGAAAGCGCACTCACCACTATCGACTGCACCGAAGATGTCATAGCTTCGGTGATCGCATCCTTCTTGCCTGCACCGCGGCTTCTGGCTCTCTTATACTTATTCGTCATAAGTATCGCATAGTCGACCGTCGCACCAAGCTGTATGGTTCCTATGACTATCGAAGCAACGAACGGCAGCGTGGTCTTCGTATAGTACGGTATGCCGAGGTTGATAAATATGGCAAACTCTATAACCGAGACCAGTATGACGGGAAGGCTTATGGATCTGAACACGATCAGGATGATCACGAAGATCACGCCTATCGACACCGCACTTACCGTCTTGAAGTCCTTATCGGTTATCTCTATAAGATCCTTTGTACACGGCGCCTCACCTATAAGCATGCCCGTCGGATCGTATTTCTTCACTATATCCTGAAGCTTAGCACACTGTTCATTTACCTCATCCGAAGCAACCGCATACTCGGACATGACTATCATCATCTTGTAGTTATCGCTCTCAAATACCTCGAGAATTCCCGCCGGTATAAGCTCTTTAGGAATCGTGTTTCCGATCACGCTGTCAAGCCCGAGTACAGCCTTGACTCCGTCAACCTTTTCCATATCCTCTGTCATATTTACAACCGACTTTGTATCGGTATCCTTAGAGAGCAGCACCATGTGCGTCGCACCGGTGTTATATTCATCTTCAAGCTTATGGTTTGCGGTTATACTCTCCAGGCTCTCAGGAAGTGTACCGGCCAGGTCATAGTAGACATTCGTATTTCTGTAACCGTGTATGGCCGGGACAAGTATCACCGCAAAGAGTATAAGGAATATATAAAAATGCTTGGTTACCCAGGGACCTATCTTTCCGAGATCCGGAAGCAGCTGCCTGTGCTTTGTCTTCTGTATCGCCTTGTCGAAGATAAGGATCATGGACGGAAGTATGGTCACGCACGCAAGCACACCGAATACAACACCCTTGCTCATTACGATTCCGAGATCAAGACCGAGCGTGAAGCTCATGAAGCAAAGTGCTATAAAGCCTGCTACCGTTGTGATTGAGCTTCCCACAACCGATGAAATGGTCTGCGATATCGCATGCGCCATCGCTCTTTCCTTATCATCCGGATAAGTCTCACAGTTTTCCTCGTAGCTGTGCCACAGGAATATGGAGTAGTCCATGGTCACACCGAGCTGAAGCACTGCCGCTAAAGCCTGGGTTACGTATGATATCTGGCCCTGGAACACATTTGTTCCTAAGTTATATATGATTGCCATACCGATCGAAAGCAGGAAGAACACCGGTATGATCGCCGAATCCATGGTGATTGCAAGCACCAAAGTCGCAAGCAGAACCGCTATCACCACATAGATCGGGGTCTCCTTATCGGAGAGGTTCTTGGTATCGAGCACCACTGCGGACATACCCGAGAGGAAGCACTGCTTGTTCATGATCTTCCTCAGGTCGCTTATCGCGTTCAAGGTATCGTCATCCGAAAGTGATGTAGGGAAGAGGACGAACATTATGGTTGAGTCCGCCTCCTTGTTGATGAAGGCATCCTTTACCCTGTCCGGGAGCAGCTCCATGGGTATTGACAGATCCACGAAGGAGTCATACCAGATGACGTCCTTTACTCCCTTGACCTCCTTCATCTGCTTACGGAGTTCCGAGACATCTTTATTGCTCATGCCCTCCACGACACACATCGAAAATGCGCCGGTTTTGAATTCATCGACCATGATGTCCTGCCCCTTCATGGTATCGATTTCCTTGGGAAGATATGTGAGGATATCGTAGTTAACCCTCGTCTTCACATATCCGATTGCTGACGGGATTAAAAGCACAACTGCTATGATCAGTATGAGCACTCTGTGCTTTACCACCCATTTTCCGAAATTGATCATTTCCTTCACTTCTTTCCTATATATTTCAGCCATCCCTTAGCTGTAAGCGAATAATATACCCGCAAATGAATAAAGTGAAGATATAAAGTGTTAAATATGTAGTTATGTAATATACATATTTTGTGTTATGTCTATCACAAATGTACAGCAAGCGTATTTTGTATGCGCTCGATTTAGCACTCCGGGGATTTATCTGCTAATCTCTGCTGACCTTTGTTAACCTAACACAGCTTTATAAATGCAATTAAAAGAAAAAAAGGGTGGCACCGCCGGGTTGACTACAATTTTTGCATTTTCGGCTTTTTTTGTAGTTTTTTCCTCTATTTTTCAGCGTTTTTGCGCTGTTTTGGCTACAATTTTTGCATTTTCGGCTTTTTTTGTAGTTTTTTTCCCTATTTTTCTGCTTTTTCCCGCTGTTTTGGCTACAATTTTTGCATTTTCGGGTCTTTTTGTAGTTTTTTCCCTTTATCAGCGCTATCACAGCGACTTCAGAACATCCATAACATTATTATGAGTCAGGAAATCATATATCTCCGACACTTCTTTCGGTGTCACTATATAATCACGCTTTATCCAGCTCATGGCTATGTAGGTCAGCGACTGGGCGTAGTACTCTGCGACAACCTCGCGTGTGAGCCAGCTGTACTTATAGTGCAGGGCTTCGCCCGAATTCTCCTCCATTATCTCGAGCAGAAGCTTTGTCACCTCCTGGCGGGATATGCTCTCAAAGGAATTCTGGCCCTCGATCCTTACGGCATTGTTATAGAACTCTATGTCGTTTTTTATGTTGGTCATAAGGAGCGTTACGCCCTCGACTATCATTTCATTTGCGAGAAGCGGTTTTATCGGAAGCAGCAGGTCATTTCTTATGATGTATTCAAGCACCTCGTACTTGTCACTGAAGTGGTTATAAAATGTCGGGCGTATCACGCCCGACATCTCCGTTATGTTCGCTACGGTTATCTTCTCTATGGGATTCTTCTTCAACAGCTCCTTGAAGCTTTCTGCTATTACTCTTTTCGTATCTCTTCTTTTGTCTGCCATCTTTATTACCTCTTACCGGATTCATCAGGCTAAAGCCCAAAGAATCTTTTTATATCTACTTTACGCTGCCTAAGCCGTCCATCTTCCGCTTGAACCGCAGGGAAGAACAAGCCCGGTCTCGGTCACCGGAAGTCCTATATCGGATGCGGTCACTATTCCTCCGCGCTTCTTGGCTATCTCTACTGATATCATATAGTCAAGCACCGCAGGAGAAAGTCCCGTGGTGTAGGAATTCACCAGAAAGAACAACGCATCCTTAGAAAGAAGCTTCGCGGTAAGCTCTATGAAGCCGTGTATATTCTCCTCCAACTTCCACAGCTCGCCCTTAGGTCCTCTTCCGTAGGACGGCGGATCCATGATTATGCCGTCATAGGAGTTTCCGCGCCTTAATTCTCTCTCTACGAATTTCACACAGTCATCCACCAGCCAGCGTATGGGCGCATCTTTTAGTCCGGAGCTTTCCGCGTTCTCCTTTGCCCAGGTTACCATTCCCTTTGACGCATCCACGTGAGTCACCTTAGCGCCTGCTGCTGCAGCGGCAACCGTAGCGCCGCCGGTGTACGCAAACAGATTCAAGACCTTTATCTCTCGCGAAGGATTCTTCTTCAGTTCTTCTCTTATCAGTCCGCCAAACCAGTCCCAATTTACAGCCTGCTCGGGGAAGAGTCCCGTATGCTTGAACGAAAAAGGCTTTAAGTTGAACTTCAAATCTCCGTAGCTTATCGTCCACTGCTCCGGCAGGTCGAAGAATTCCCACTCTCCTCCGCCCTTTGCGCTCCTATGGTAGTGCGCATTTAGCTTCTTCCACGCAGGATTCTTCTTCTCCGTATTCCATATTACCTGCGGATCGGGCCTTAAGAGAGTATACTTATCCCATCTTTCAAGCTTCTCTCCGCCCGAGGTATCGATCACCTCATAATCTTTCCACTTATCTGCTACCCACATTTTTCCCTCCTGTAAAATACAATAAGTAACGGCACGATTGCTTTGTTATGATTGCGCCTCCCTAAGCTGTAATCAGATCCTTCGCTTCGCTCAGGATGACAATTTTTGTTTGTCTGCTATAATACTCAAAACACAGTCTTGTGTCAATTGTAATCATACAAATAGTAGCAAATGTATGTTATTAATTTATTTTTCACGGTTATATGTCATATTAAGATCCTTCGCTTCGCTCAGGATGACACTGTTCATGTGTAATTCTGAGTGTTTTAGCTCGAATCATCTTCCTTTGATGATTCTTCCCTTCGCTCAGGATGACACTGTTCATGTGTAATTTTGAGTGTTTTAGCTCGAAGCATCTTCCTTTGATGATCCTTCGCTTCGCTCAGGATGACGCCGCTCATGTGCATGTTTGTATTTCATCTGTTAATATTTAGCAGAATGATATATAATATCCCGCATGGAATACATAACTTTAAACAATTACATACGTGAGCACTTCGGCAGGAAGCTGTACAAGATAGCCTTAAACGGCGGCTTCACCTGCCCTAACCGTGACGGCACCTTAGATACGCGCGGGTGCATATTCTGTTCGGGTGCCGGATCGGGGGAGTTCGCAGAGCCGGCTTGCCTCACAGTCACCGAACAGATAGAAGCCGGCAAAAGAAGGATTGCCTCCAAGCTTCCGATAAACGAACGCGCCGGGTATATAGCATACTTTCAGGCTTTTACCAACACCTACGGCCCTGTCGATAAGCTGCAGACGCTCTTTTCCGAAGCCATAAACCATCCCGAGGTGGAGGTTCTATCCGTGGCAACAAGGCCGGACTGTCTTCCCGAAGCTGTACTCGACCTGCTTGAAGAGCTTAACACCGTAAAACCGGTGTGGGTCGAGCTTGGCCTGCAGACCATACATGAAAAGACTGCTGATTATATAAGACGCGGTTATCCTCTTTCAGTATACGACAACGCAGTAAAAAAACTAAAAGAAAGGAGCTTATCCGTTATCGTACACGTGATACTCGGACTTCCCGGTGAAAGCCGTGCGGATATGCTCGACACTGTCAGCTATGTCAAGTCAAGCGGCGCCGACGGGATCAAGCTCCAGCTTCTGCATGTAATAGAAAATACCGACCTTGCAGATGACTACAAGGCCGGTAAGTTTACCTGTCTTTCTTTAAATGAATATGTATCTCTTATAAGAGACTGTGTCAGTATAATAGGAACAAGCATGGTCATCCACCGCATGACCGGTGACGGTGACAGAAAAACCCTTATCGCTCCGGTGTGGAGCACGGACAAAAAGCGTGTTCTCAACACATTAAACAAAGCTTTGAATTAGCTTATTTCTTCTTCCATACAAATGCGGGATGATTCCACTCTTCCGGATTATCTCTGACATCATGGATATAGTCTACAGTTCTGACACCGTTGACCATATCTATTTTCATCCTACCTTTTTCATCCGGAGACGAATAAACCGTACTTCCGCTTCCGCTTGCTCCGACACTGTGCTGTATGGCATCAAATATTCCTTCACGCCAATTCAGATAATCGATAAGTTCCTCAAGCGTACTCCTCATATCCTCAAGTTCAGATCTGACCTCCTGAGATAATCTGTCATCTCTGCTCAAAAGAAGCTTGACTGCTTCAAATAGACTGTCTGTCCTTATCTCGAGCCCAGCCATTCCCTTTACGCCCTCGGTGTAATTGTCTTTTGCCGCACGGCCATAGCCTGTATAAGAGAAATCTCCCTGCTTTCTTTCCATCACAATCTTGCTTCCGTAATCTGTCTGAAGAAAATCACCCACATCACTGTACGCAACTCTCACCACATTAAGCAGATACTCCTCTGCGATCTTTAGCTCATCATCACTTGTATTGTCATCCATAAGCTTTATAAAGGCATTTACTAAAGCCTCAGTCTTTTTTTCCTGTACGTTGGGATCTGTAGTAACCGAAACCAATATACCCTGCGGATCCGAAGTTTTCTCTCCCATCCTCACCAATATGCTTCCCAAACTGTCTAATACAGCTTTTTCATCCGCGTCAGGCTTTGCTTTTTCTATAAGGCTGTTTACCGAAGTTCCGATCATACGCTCTATTTCAACCTTAAACTGTTTACGCTCGGTCTTGATCGTTTCTACGGCAGCCTTTACACTTGCAAGCTGATTCGTTGCCAGTTTGCTTGCAACGGAGTTTGCCTCTGTTTCCATCCCATGACGTTCACTTAAAACATTTCTTCGGCCTTCCTCCTCAGTCAGGGTGCCTTCATATACAGGACCGTGCATTTCCCCTGACATCTGATCAAACTCCGCGATTTCCACCTTCTCCTCAAATAATACCTTATTGGCTTTTTTCTCACCCATGTATTCAATCTTGTTCTTCACGCTGATAAGCTCATTAAATAACTGGAATATGAATATCCTTTTAAAACTGCCGGATTTCTGCTCCATCGAAGACAAGTGCCGAAAAGCTTTGTGGTACATTCCAAAAAGAACTGACGGGTCATCGATCGGCTTGGAACACATCTCGGAATAGGAATCCATTATCCGGATTACCTCCTGTTTTGGCAACTCATCACGAGAGTAAGTATCCTTTATGTATCTGAACAATTCCAGATTTCTTTGCCTTGCCCCCTCCAGACATCCCGGCATCAGGGCATCCCACGCATCCTTCAACCTTTGTCTGACTGTACCCTCATCATAATTCGGATCGTCGACAGAAGCTTTAAGCGCCATCAGTAAAGGCATGGCGCGTGCCGCCAGATTGATCTCCTCACGGTCGATGGCACTTCCGGCAGAGTTTGGATCAGCCCCTGATTTCTGACTTGCCTGAGCGATAAGTGTATTTACGCTCTTCTTTAACTCTTCCTGCTCGGACACCGGCTCCGCCGCACAATCAAGGATCTCCGCAGCCTTTGACTGTGCTCCGGAAACTATATCCGATATCTCCTTTTCAATAACCTTTCTTCTCTCATCAAGATCTCCGCATATCCTTGTCAGCCCCGCATCATTTGGTTTCGCGGAAAGCTTATCTCTCTTTTCTTTTAGCTCTGAGGTAACAAGCGCAAGCTCAGCCACATAAGTCGCATGATCCGATGCTTTCAGCAGATCCTCGAAGATTGCATCCTTTTGCTGCTGTCTCGTAGTAAATGCAGCCGACTCATAGTACTCAGGCCTGAGAAATCGCCTTTCGGCCATCGAGAAGCCCGCAAGGGCCGCATCCCAATCTCTTTTTCTCTTCTCTGACTTTTCTGCCGCTTCCTTAAGCTCTGCCTTCCACCTTCTCCAGGTTTTCTTATCTTCCTCCGACCAGCTGTCTTCCTCATCCTCAACCGGGACACTCAGGATATCAACAGCCTCTTCGCTTTCCTCCGATGCCTGTTCCTCAGCAGGTTGATCCTCCTCTTCAGGCTGTGCATTCTCATCACTAACCTCCGTCCCAAGTAACTCCGGCGACTTGTGCAGTCCTTCCAGAAATTTTCCGATCTTATCGGCTTCTTCCGTACGCTCATACTGAACCTTGTCCCAGAACGACTCAACAACAGTCGTATCCTGCGCCCATTCCTCAGGAGTCGATTCATATCCCTTCTCCATCACCTGAAGCCGGTAGTCGACAAAGCTTAATGCTCTGTTTAAGAACATCCACTTATGATGCATTTTTTTCGTAAGCTGATCGTCCCGAGCCTCATCAGCTACAGCCTGAAGGCTTTCTTTTTTACCGAGTATCAGACTAAAGCTGTCTCGCAGAAATCTGGTCTTTCTTTCAAAAGTAGGCAGACCGGCTGTATTGTCAAACACCTCTTCATGGCTTTTTGCCGTAAATATCTCGCGTGTTTTCCCGACGGTCATAAATGCGTCGATATCACTAAACGCTTTGTTCAAAGCCGGAAGAACGTCTTTGATAGCCTTCTTTACCTCTTCCTTATTCTCCGATTCGCGAATAGTCAGCATACTGTTGACAAAATCCGCAAGTGTTTTCTTTTGTGCATTTAGCTCATCGGCGCTCTTTGGTGCATCAGCATATGCTTCAAAGCTACCGTTCGCATCCCTGTAACCATGGTAGAGCATCTTGGTCCTGCTCACGCCGGTTCTTTCATCCTTCACTTCCGTAACAGCCGGAAGGTCCTGCAGGATATACGCATAACTCTCGCACGTCTCCTTCATGGACTCGGCTGCTTTTCCCCGCAGTTTTTTATCTGCGACGATCATGTCCGGAATATCTTCCAGTGAGCTTTCAAACGCCTGTCGCTCAAAAAATCTCTGAACTCCGAGTCCTGTGGCACGATACAGCGGGTTAACATTTCTTCCATACCCATAAGTTTCCGAATCGGTATTATTATATCTGTCATCATGCATTACATTAAGCGTCGGAGTTATGCCCGCCTTTTCAAGCTTTTTCAGGCTTTCATCCACGCTGCCCATGACCTTATCCGGGAAGAATGTATAGTCGGGAGCGTGTCTGTTCATTCTGTCAGCAAAATCAGATTCACCGCTCTCAAAGCCTATTCTTCGACTGATACGCTGAAGTCTGACCGGGACATCGGATTCTATATCATCAAGCTTTACTCCGAAATGCTCTCTCACATATCCCGCATGAGCACAATAAGCACCGTCAATCACCGGAACAATACCCGGATTCGCCAACCGGTTTATGCATAAGGCACAGGCGTCCGCATGAAATTTCCATACATTCATTTCCGCCTCTACGGATCTTTTGAATGCACCGAGTCCTGAACGATATCTGAAATCCTCACCGGAGATCCCTGCAGCTGCAAGCCTTTGTCTTCTTGCAGTCTCAGTCTGCTCCGCCGTAGCCTTCAAAGCTTCAAGTTCTTTTTTTAGCGTGAATACTTTGTAAGAATACTCCCTATACTCAAGGATTGCCTGCTTTAAGACCGCATAGCCTTTTTCTCCTATTCTTGTTTTTATTTCCTGAAGATTTATCCCTTTCAAGACAGTCATCAGATCCGGGAAGCCTTCAGCCTGCATCCCCCTGTCAAGATTAGTCTTATATTCCTCTTTACCCATAAGGAGTTTGGCCTGCTCCTTACCTATTATACGTTCACTCTCCCGAGTATAAAAATAGTATTTTTCCTTGGCAAGCGCGATGTGGCTTTTATAATTTCCAAACAGCTTCCCTTTTGAATCCTGTGTCTTGATCAAATCCTCTATCACCGCGAGGTACTGCTTTTCATACTCACGCTGCCCTAAAGCGGTTGTGTCATCATCATCTTCATCTGCAGAATGGGATAATCTATCTCTTAGGAAGGCCGCTTTCTCCTTCAATTCTTCCTGAGACACATCCGCAAGCTGCTCATTTCTTGCCTTTGCGTCCTTTTCCTGATCACCCTTCTTCTTGGTGTAGGACTCTTCCTTGGCCCTGCAATTAAGCTCCTTCTCGATCTCGGCCTTATCACTTGTCTCTATTCTCTGACGCTTGATCGCATCACGGAGAACAATATCCGCCCTTCCCTGGCTTTCACTGTTCTGTAATCTGCTTTGAAATGCAACGTCGATACTTCCATCGTCCGGTTCAGACCGACGATAATCAGCCACAGCATATAGCTTTCTTCCCTTCTCGGCATAATCCAAACCGTCTGCCGCATTTCTCATCATCTCATCCATAGACGCAAAGGTCACATGAGACTTTTCCATTTCTTTTTCCAACTCTGTAAAAAGCTGTTCATCATTTCCCGGCATGGCTGCACCTCCCTAAACCTTCTCTCCCTCGTTTACATCCGACGCATATTTTTCATAGTCGCCCAAAGTCCCCGTTCCTACAGGGAAAACCGCCTTGGCACATACAAATTCCTCATGTCTCGTCGCCCTCACAAGTTTTTTCACAAACCCCTCCGACACTCCGTTTACAACAGGGCAGACGACCTCATAACCCTCACCGTACTTCTCCTTTGCCGAATTAAATGCCTTCTTCAGCAGCGTGACGGTAGCCATACTGTTATTTGAGAAAAGAAGAGAAAGAACCAGCTCCATCCTCTTCTTTTCCACAAGGATAACTCCCTGTGCCTCACTATTGTTCATAAATATAAAACTGCAGTTTTGTTCATAGCGCTCCCAGTCTATGGGCCGGCTTAACGGAACAGCATCTTCATATGCTGTCAGTACGTCCAGGATACCGTTCTTTACATTTTTCTCAGCAGATGCAAGCGGGATACAGCTGTCATCAAGAGTCCCTGTACCGGCACCTCCCAGGCCGGTTACATCGGACAACAAAAATCTGTACACACCACCGCTCTCTTTGCTTCTTGAGAACTCATACTCAGGGAAATATTCCGCCATCAGGTCTCCTTCCCTGAATCTCGCACGTACTCCTCTCACACCTCCTATGATCCTTGCTTTGTTCAGCAATCTTATCACAATATCGGCACCGTAATCCGGCAGCTCATAATCCGATGTAAGCCCAACCCACTCAACCTCAATAAACTCCTCGACGAAGCGATAGATAACAATCCCTACTACCGGCGCATCCGTACTATCTTCATTAATGATGACAAGTCCATGTAAGCTTCCCTCTCTTAGCGGGCCGACACAATACCCGGGAATCAGCGCCCCAAAGCTTTCGATGTCTTCTTTTGACATCACAACATCACTAAACATCTTCCTCCTCCTTTCATAACTCTCCCAAAAATACTATTCCGCACAAAATACGTGAATATTATACCCCTTGATCGATTATGTGTCACCTGTTTTTAGATACACTGCTCCTTGACAAGGATTTTTTCATAAGCTACTATACCTTCGTCAGTACCAATAAATCGTGGAGACCAGCAACCGTATGAAAACCGACTCTAAGCTATCATACCTGACCAAGAGAATAATCGCCGTGCTTTTTGTGCTTTTGCTGTGGCAGGCAGCGGCTATGTTCATCAAACAGCGCATTCTTTTAGTGTCTCCGATAGATGTTCTTCTTCGCCTGACAACCATCTGGCAGGTCGAGGGCTTTTTTAATTCAATAGGCTTTACGTGTCTTCATATAGCAGCCGGTTTCTTTCTCGGACTGATACTCGGCACGGCGCTTTCGTTCGCTGCTTCCCGCTTTGAATGGATAGATATACTCCTCTGGCCCTTTGTGATAACCTTTAAGACCGTACCGGTCGCTTCCTTCGTGGTCATCTGCCTTATATGGCTGTCCGCAGGAAACCTGTCGGTCTTCATATCATTTCTTGTGGTGTTCCCGGTCGTATATCAGAGCCTGCTCGAGGGCCTGAAAAACAAGGATAAGGATATGGATGAGATGTCAAAGTTATTCAACATTCACGGCATAAGGAAGCTTAGGGCCGTCACTCTTCCCCAGATCAAGCCCCAGCTCATCTCCGCCTGCAGCATAAGCGCGGGCATGGCCTGGAAAGCGGGAGTTGCCGCAGAGATAATCGGCACCCCGAACGGCTCCGTGGGCAAGATGATCTATATCTCAAAAATGTACCTCGATACCGATGACCTCCTGGCATGGACCGTGATACTCGTGCTGATTTCCGTACTTTTTGAAAAGATATTTATGTGGTGCCTTAAAAAGCTGATCGACTGAGGATTAAAACATGAGCGAAAGCATAATTAACATAGAACTTAAAAATGTATATAAGTCCTACGGTGACAAGTCGGTCCTGTCGGACTTAAACCTGACCATACCATCCGGCAGCATAACTGCGATCATGGGGATCTCCGGTGTGGGCAAAACCACTCTCCTTCGCCTGATCGCCGGCCTCGAAGCGCCCGACAGCGGAACGGTAACGCCGGCTCCGGTCAAGGTTTCCATGCTCTTTCAGGAGGATCGCCTCTGTGAGCAGCTCACTGCCACAGAAAATGTAACGCTGGTGCTTCCGTGCTCTGACCGCGCTTCTAAAAAAGCACTGTATGAAGATATACAGAAGCATTTTTCACAGACAGGTCTTGACCTTGCTGCCCACGAGGCTTCACCCGTAAGAGACTTAAGCGGCGGCATGAAGCGCCGCGTGGCTTTGGTTCGCGCTATGATATACCCCTCGGACCTCGTTCTTCTCGACGAACCCTGCAGGGGACTTGACGAAGCTACTAAGGAGCTCGCAGTTAATTACATAAAAAAAGAACGCCGCGGGCGTACTATGATAATAGTCACCCACGACGAAGCCGAAGCCTTATCCTACGGCGGAACCGTAGTCAGGCTTTAATTTTCTATATATCTTTGACTATCACGGTAGACAGATATGCAAGCTCTCCCGTGATCTCCTTCAATCCACGATAAAGCTGCTCATCCTCCAGTCCGCACTTAGCTGCGGCATAGATTAAGGCTTTACCCTCATCCTCCAGAGGCTTCAGAAGCTCAAAGAGCTTAGACTGCTTAGCCTTGCCAATCTTCATAAATACCTTGGTTCCCTTAAGTTCCAAAGCCTCTCTAAGATCCGCACTGCCCGGTATCACATGAAGCTCCTCATCATCCATAACAAGCGGTATGGAAAGCGCTGCCGCGCTCGCCGTAAATGAATTGATCCCGCTTATGCTTTCGCAGGCGATGCCCGCACGTTTAAGCCTTAGCTCTATATAGCTGTAAGTAGCATATATATTCGGATCTCCTATAACGAGCATAGCCACATTCTTACCCTGCCCGTCAAATTCCTTTACTCTTTCAAATATCCTGTCTCTTCTTTCCTCAAGGATTTTTTCATCGCGCGTCATAGGAAACTCAAAGCAGCAAAGCTCCTTATCGTCCACCTCGGGGCAGACCTTCTTGACCGAAGCATATGCCCGGCTGTTTTTCCCGTCAGCCGCAGGAAGAACTATCACGTCGCATTCCCTTATCACTCTCAGGGCCTTTAAGGTTATAAGCTCCGGATCGCCCACTCCGATCCCCACTCCGTAAATCACTGTTTCATCTCCCGTTTACTGCACAGCAAGCCTACTGTCTCTTATCCAAAGGCAGATACTCCTGATGAGTTCCGACATACTTATATGCGGGACGGATGATCTTGCCGTTGTTCACAAGCTCCTCTATTCTGTGAGCCGACCAGCCCGATATACGCGATATGGCAAATATAGGAGTAAATATCTCGGTCGGTATCTTCAGCATGCTGTACACAAAGCCGCTATAGAAATCGACATTGGCGCATACACCCTTGAATATCTTGCGGTTCTTGGCGATAAGCTCCGAAGCGATCCTCTCAACTCTGTCATAGAGAGCAAACTCATCATAGAATTCCTTCTCCTCCGCAAGCTTCTTCGCATATGACTTTAAGATTACGGCTCTCGGATCGGACTCACTGTAAACCGCATGTCCCATACCGTAGATAAGTCCCGAGTGATCAAAGCCCCTCTTATCAAGCAGGCCCTGAAGATAGCTCTTTAATTCATCCTCGTTCTCCCAGTCCCGTACATTTTCCTTTAAATCATTGAACATCTGCTGAACCTTGATATTCGCACCACCGTGACGCGGACCCTTAAGCGATCCGAGCGAAGCAGCTATGGTCGAATACGTATCCGTTCCCGACGAAGTGAGCACATGAGTCGTAAATGTAGAGTTGTTTCCGCCGCCGTGCTCAGCATGTATGATAAGGCACACGTCAAGTACCTTGGCCTCAAGCTCCGTATACTTTCCGTCGGTACGGAGCAGTCTGAGCAGGTTCTCGGCAGTCGAGAGCTCCGGCTTCGGCCTGTGGATAACAAGGCTCTTTTCCAGATAATAATGTCTGTAAGCCTGATAACCGTAGGCTGCCATAACAGGAAGCTGTGCTATAAGCTTTAAGCTCTGCATAAGTACATTTTTTATATCAAGGTTGTTCGGATCCTCGTCATATGAGTAGAGAGTGAGCACGCACTTTTGAAGTACGTTCATCATATCACGACTCGGGGCCTTCATTATGACGTCACGGTTAAAGGACTCCGGAAGCTGCCTAAGCTCTCCCAAAACCTCCATAAATGCGGAAAGCTCCTCCTTGGTAGGCAGGTCGCCGAACAGAAGCAGGAAGGTAATCTCCTCAAAACCGTGATTGGTTCCGCCCGCACCGCTTACGAGCTCCTCCACCGGATATCCGCGGAAATAAAGCTTACCCGGCATAGGAACACGGTTTCCGTCAACAACCTTGAAGCCGTTTACATCCGAAACCTCGGTAAGTCCGGTCAGCACACCTCGTCCGTTTGAGTCTCTCAAGCCTCTTTTTACACTGTATTCCTCATACAGATTTGGGTCTATCCTGCATGTATCGTTGCAGAAATCCACATATCTGTTTATGAGCCTGTCAAATCCTGTTTCAGCCATATCACTCTCTCCTCTTTAAGATCCTTCGCAGTCCGATCAGCGTTGCGTAAGACATGACACGACGATCAGTCTTGTCAAAACCACCTCTTCA
>ONVB01000048.1 GCA_900321145.1 uncultured Eubacteriales bacterium
CGCAGGGCCGTCGAAAGGAATGTGTCAGCTAAAGCTGACCGACGGCCCGCGGCGAGTAGGGTTCGATTTCATCTCCCCTACTCGATTGTTCTTTATCATATACATTTCACGGTCTGCTTCTTTCAAGGCATTTTCCATGTTGAAATTCTCATCAAAGACCGCCTTGTGGGCCCCGCTGCTGGCTAGAACCGAATAGGGCAGAGAGGAAGTTTTGTTGAAGTCATCAAGCCGGGAGTCCACAGCCTTTATTATGGCATCTGCGTCGCAGTCGCCGGCTATGACAGCGAAAACCTCGTCCCCGCCGTATCTTGCACACAGGGCGTGCTTTGGACAGGAAGAAAGCAGCGCAGAGGCAACTGCTGCTATCGCACGGTCACCCTCCGCATGCCCGAAGTTGTCGTTGATATACTTTAATCCGTCCAGGTCGGACATGATGACCGTAAGGGGAGTTCCTTTAAATCCTTCAGCCGATGTCATGCTGTTAAGGGCGAGCAGGAACCCGGTACGGTTGTACAGTCCGGTCAGCGAGTCATGCTTATACATGGAATCCACTTTTTCGAGCAGGAAGCGCTGATGTGTCAGATTGATATAACCGCCGATGCCCATGTTGATGGCGTTGGTGATGGTTGCGCTCCGTGCATAGTTGGTTATTATGTAGTTATGAAGATAATAGCAGCTAAAGCCTACAGAACGGTTCATGAAGTCAAGCGCGTTGAAGATGAGAGGGTACCCCGAGTTGATCAGCTCGATTATACGATCCCTGTAGTTGCCGGACAGAACATTCTCGCAGTTGTTTACAGTCTCATCGTAGAAAAGCTCCTCCTGAAGCGGCAGATGTTCAAAGCGGTGTTCCTCTGCGTAGTCCGCATCGTCTATCATATGCAGATTGCGCGGCGGAAGCTCGTCATCGGGTATCAAAAAATAATTCTTCTCCGGGTTAAAGCAATTTAAGTCCACGACATAAAGGCTGTTTTTTGTCTGGTGGCAGTGAATAGCTGCAGCCATATCCCACAGGCTGTGGCTTGTCTCCATATGCGAGGAAATGTTCGAAAGGATCCGAATGTCATCCTGATGCCTGTAGAAGCTTGAGTTTAGGCGTGTAAGTGTTGCCTGTGGCGGAAGAAGTCGCGGGGGACAGCCGCAGGACTCGTTGATTGAAAGCTCGGGTACTATATATGCATCTGCAGCGTCCCCGCCGTCGATCAGCTTAAGTACCGCCTCGCAGGTGGCACCCGCAAGCTGAGTCGTGTCGCAGCTTGCTGTAGTAAGCTTGGGCTCGGAGATATATACCTCGTCTAAACCGTCAAAGCCTGAAACCATGACCTGTCCGGGAACGCTTATCCCGGCGGACTTCAGCACATCGCATACATTTATGGCCATTATGTCATTGGCACAGATGATGGCGTCCGGAAGAACCTCGCGCTCAAGCAGGCGCTGTGTGGCTTCTCGAGTAGGATCGGCCCAGAAATCTCCGTAGCTTAACATACTATCGTCGAAGACTATACCATTTTCCAGGAGAACCTTCTTAAAGATGTCTATTCGCTCGTCCGAGAAGCTGTTGCCGGGAAGTCCGGCCATGATGTGCGGTCTTTTCGCGTGATGTTCCTCTATCACATGACGGACAACCTTCTCGAAGCCCCGTCCGTAATCAAAGCTGACGCTTGTGGCTCCCTCATATTTTCCGTCCACGACAACCACGGGAACGCCGGCCTTCCCGGAACGGCTTATGATACGCTCCGAGACAGTGCGGCTCTTTATCTTCTCGTCCATTATGATCACGCAGTCAAGCTCGTCAAAGGGCATGAGGTCAAAGACATAGGTCTCGGCCGTGATGGCAGACTCATCCCAGTATATGTCCGAATTAATGGTGAATATCAGCAGTGCGCAGCCCGCATCGATCAGCTCCTTGCTTAGCAGACTGACATAGCCGTGAACCTCGGGAGCGTAGATTCTCGAGGAACAGAGTGCAACCAGTTTTTTTCCGTTGACCATGGTCTTGACTCCCTCCAAACAGAAACAGTAGATATATAGCTGATTATAGCACCGTCTCCCCTGTCGCTACAAGGAAAAAATATCGAAATGACATCAACTATACTGTGTCACTTGCAGTGTGCTATCTTGCGGCGAGAGGGAAAAGGTGGTATTATTTTAAGCGTTGTATCAGGCGTTTCAAACGGAGGTATAGATCATGCAGCATGTATTCATATGCGGGGCAAAGGGCATATCCAATTATGGCGGATATGAAACCTTTGTGCAGAAACTGATAGAGTATCACGAGGATGAGGAATCCATACAGTACCATGTGGCGTGCAAGGCAAACGGTGAGGGCTGTATGGATTTTGAGAACTTAAGCGGAATGACGGATGAAGAAAGAGATGAGAAGGGCGAGCTCAAGAGCTTTATCTACAAGGGTGCGCATTGCATGACGGTCAAGTGCCCGAGCATAGGGCCTGCGCAGGCGATATACTACGACCGTGCCGCACTGAAGATGTGCATAGATTACTGCAGGGAGAATAAGATCGAGAAGCCGATCTTCTACATGCTTACCTGCCGTATAGGCCCCTTTATCTCAAAGCTTGTTAAAGAGATACATGAGATAGGCGGTACATTTTACTTAAATCCCGACGGCCACGAGTGGAAGCGGGCAAAGTGGTCGAAGCCTGTCAGGGCTTACTGGAGAAAATCCGAGAAGCTTATGGTCAAGCATGCCGACCTTGTGGTGTGTGACAGTGTGAACATAGAGAAGTATATCAACAATCAGTATGGAAGCTATGGCATAAAAACCACTTACATAGCTTACGGAAGCGACCTTACTCCGAGTACACTCGGGGATGATGACGAGAAGTTCACGGGCTGGCTTGCGGAGCACGGCTTAAGATCCGGCGAGTACTACCTTATGGTAGGGCGTTTCGTGCCGGAGAATAACTTCGAGACAGTGGTAAGGGAGTTTATGAAGTCGGGCACTGAGAGGGACCTGGCCATGATAACCACCGCGAACGACAAGCTGTTAAAGTACCTCGAGGATACTTATCAGATATCCGGAGATAAGAGGATCAAGTTCGTCGGAACCGTGTATGACGGAGAGCTTTTGAAGAAGATAAGGGAGAGAGCGTACGGATATATACACGGACACAGTGTGGGCGGTACCAACCCGAGCCTGCTTGAGGCGCTTGGCAGCACGAGACTGAACATGCTCTACTCGGTAGGCTTCAACAGAGAGGTTGCGGAGGACGCTGCTGTCTACTGGAGTAAAAAGGAGGGCAATCTGTCTAAGCTGATAGACAAAGCCGACAAGGCAAGTGCGCTAAAGCTCAACACCCTGGGAGACAGGGCAAAGCAGAGGATAAGGGATGCGTACTCGTGGCAGTTTATAGCGGACAGATATAAAGA
>ONVB01000020.1 GCA_900321145.1 uncultured Eubacteriales bacterium
CTTGTAACACAACACGGAGGTAGTAAGGAAGGAAGAGAGGCCTTCCGGTTGGCAGGGATGCTGTTTTAGAAAAGAGGTTTTATTATGGGAATGAGCATTTTACCATTAAGCAGTACGAATATCAGTGTGTCGGGGACAGAGTCCATGACTCCCATCGAGACAAAGATGCTCGCTAAAGCGCTTGACAGTTTTGAGCAGAGCGGTGACGCGATGATTAAGATGATGGAACAGTCAGTTAACCCGAACATCGGAGCCAATTTTGATGTCCGTGTATAGGGTATATCGTAAGAGAGAGATGAGACAGGGGTAGATCGAAGACCCCTGTCTTATTTCTTTGGAGGGTGGAATTATGGCAGAGCAGTTATATACTATTCCGGTACATGATGCATTTGCGGAGGATTGTGAGTGCCCTTTGTGCCTGATGCACAGGGATCTTGAACAGAGTGCGATAGAGTTTACCATGGGGCCGAGCTATATGGAGGACGATAACCGCGAGGTTACGGACAAGCTGGGCTTCTGCACGAGGCACCTTGAGAAGCTCTATGGGAACAAGAACCGCCTGGGGCTTGCGCTGATGCTTAAGACGCATACGGACAAGACCATAAGGGATATAAAGGAGCTTGCGGCCAAGGGGCCTGCGGGAAAGAGTGGCTTTCTAAAGAAGTCGACGGAGGCGCCGGTCATAGACTACATAAAGGAGCTTGAGGCAAGCTGCTTCGTGTGCCAGAGGGTGGAGCGGCTTTTCGCAAGGTATATAGATACCATATTCCATATGTGGAAGAAAGAAGAGGAATTCAAGCAGAGTGTGAAGGAGTGCAAGGGCTTTTGTACACTTCACTACGGCATGCTCTACAAGGGGGCGCTTAAGGAGCTGTCGGGAGCTTCTCAGGAGGAGTTCCTAAGCGCGATAAATGAGGCTTATATAGCGGGCATGGAGCGCGTGAACGGGGATGTGTCGTGGTTTATAGACAAGTTTGATTACAGAAACCAGGATGCGCCATGGAAGAACTCGAAGGATGCACTTCCGAGGGCTTTGATCAAGGTAGGACATACCATTGTGGAATAAGCGTGTAAATGTATGTGGAAAGCGGACTCAAACCGGGCGGAAAGCACGATGATGCGCCGCTTGGAATACGCCTGAAAAGGGCCTCAAACACCTACATTTCCCTTGACAAAAGGGGTTTTTAATAGTATAAAGGTGCGTAGGGCATTTTCAGAGTGCTACAAAAGATACCCTGCTTTGAGGACGGCAGGGATAGTTTTCAGGAGGATTTTCAAAATGAACAAGAATGAGTTAGTTAGCGGCATTGCTGATAAGGCCGGCATCAAGAAGACAGATGCTGAGAAGGCTTTAAAGGCATTTATCGAGGTTGTAACCGATGAGCTTAAGGCCGGCGAGAAGGTACAGCTTGTTGGCTTTGGTACATTTGAGACAGCTGAGAGACCTGCAAGAGAGGGCAGAAACCCGAGAACAGGCGAGACCATGAAGATCGAAGCTTCCAAGTCTCCTAAGTTCAAGGCCGGCAAGGCTTTAAAGGATGCAATCAACTAATATCAGGTTTTGATTAAAGTAAAGGCTGCCTGTTTCGGGCAGCCTTTAGTTGTATAAAGGAGAGTTGTATGAGACTTGACAAGTATCTTAAGGTATCGAGACTTATAAAGAGAAGGACGATAGCGAACGAGGCCTGCGATGCCGGGCGCGTGGCGGTCAACGGCAAGGTGGTCAAGGCATCGTATGATGTGAAGATAGATGATGTGATAGAGATTACCTTCGGCAACAAGACGGTGAAGGCTAAGGTGCTCAACATAGCCGAGTCGACGAAGAAGGAAGACGCAAAAGAGATGTTTGAGATAGTAGGTTAAAGGATAGGATTCTTCGGGCTGTGCCCTCGGAATGACACAGAGTCATCCTGAGCGAAGCAACAGGAAGGATCTTAAAAAAGGAGGGGATTACGGTATGTACAGTAACGGAAAAATATGGGTTGCAAATACTGTGCAGGGCGAGCACGTGGAGCTTGTTCCGAAGCTTGCCAACAGGCACGGGCTGGTTGCGGGAGCGACCGGAACGGGAAAGACGGTTACCTTAAAGGTTCTGGCCGAGAGCTTCTCGGATATGGGAGTCCCGGTTTTTATCGCTGATGTCAAGGGCGATATATCCGGCATGGCCAAGGCCGGTACGGACAGCGCTGATATGCAGGAGAGGATCATGAGGTTTGGGCTCGGCGATACATTTGCCTATAAGGGTTACCCTGTGGCGCTGTGGGATATATTCGGAGAGAGGGGTATCAGGCTTCGTACGACCATCTCGGAGATGGGACCGCTTCTTTTGGCGAGACTGATGGGGTTAAATGAGCTCCAGTCCGACATACTCTCGATAGTGTTCAAGATAGCTGATGACAAGAAGCTTCTTTTGATAGATACCAAGGATCTGAAGTCCATGCTCAACTTTGTGTCGGAGAATAACGCCGAGTACGAGGCGGAGTACGGCAAGATGAGCTCGCAGTCCATAGCTGCCATAGTCCGCGCGCTTGTGTCGCTTGAGGTGGCAGGCGGGGATAAGTTCTTCGGCGAGCCGGCCCTTAACTTAGGAGATTGGTTCAATACGGTGGACGGTAAGGGCGTGATCAATATACTCGACTCGGCAAGCCTTATCAACAACGGCAAGCTTTACTCAACCTTCCTGCTGTGGCTGCTGTCAGAGCTCTTTGAACAGCTTCCCGAGGTAGGAGATATGGACAAGCCAAAATTCGTGTTCTTCTTCGATGAGGCACATCTTCTGTTCAACGATGCACCGAAGGCGCTGACGGACAAGATAGAACAGGTGGTCAAGCTCATCCGTTCAAAGGGAGTGGGCGTTTACTTCTGCACGCAGGCACCGAAGGATATACCGGACGGTGTGCTGGCTCAGCTCGGCAACAAGATACAGCACGGCCTGAGGGCTTACACGCCCGCAGACCAGAAGGGTGTGAAGGCTGCTGCAGAGTCCTACAGGCCCAATCCGGAGTTCGATACATTTGATACGATACTGAACCTGGGTACCGGCGAGGCGGTTATCTCCTTCTTAGAGGAAAATGGTGTGCCGGGCATGGCACAGAAGGCGTATATCCTTCCCATACAGTCATCCTTCGGGGCGCTTTCGTCGGACGAGAGAGACAGGATCGTAAAGCAGAGTCTGCTTTATACAAGGTATGACAGGGATGTGGATCCCGACTCGGCATACGAGTTCCTTGAGAGATGGAAGGTGCTCTCGCAGCAGGAGGCAGAGCAGGCAAGGGCCGAAGCCGAGGCGGCAAAGGAGGCCGAGAGACTCGAGAAGGAGCGTCAGAAGGAAGCGGAGAGACTCGCCAGGGAAGAAGCAAAGGAGGCCGAGAGACTCGCGCGTGAAGAGGCTAAGGAAGCCGAGCGCCGTGAGAGGGAGAAGCAGAAGACAAAACAGGAGTTTGCAAGGGGCGCTTCAAGAGCCATGGAGCATCTCGGCAGAGGGTTGATGAAGACATTTTTCAGGATATAAGGACAAAATCGGGCATTTTACAGTTGAAATTTCCATGGAAATGCTGTAAGATGACTCTATGGCTAAAAAGAGAAAAAGGAAAACTTCATCAAGGAAGCAGAATCCGGTTATATCGTTGCTTATCGTGGCTGCGGTAGTGCTGGTGTGCCTTGCGTGTGTCTCTAAGACGATGGCGATGAAGAAGGAGAGAAGAACGCTGTCGGAGAATGAGTATATCTTAAATCAGAGACTCGAAGAGGTAAAGGCGGAAAGCGAGAGGCTTGACGCACAGGAAGAATACATGCAGACCTCTCAATACATTGAGGACGTGGCTAAGGATAAGCTCGGACTTGTGTATCCGGATGAGTATGTTATAAAACCGACAGAATAAAGCAGGAGAGGGAAGAAATCAGTTCTGAGCTCTCTTGCTTTTTTAAACTATCAGGATAAAAAAAAGCATATGAACTTATTCGAGAGAAGAGTATATGATTATATAAGAGCAAATAGCATGATAGAGGCAGGGGATACGGTATGTGTCGGTGTGTCCGGCGGAGCCGATTCGGTCTGTCTTCTTTCGGTGCTCTGCGAACTCTCGGGTGTGCTCGGAATAGGACGCGGTAAGATAATCGCGGTACATGTCAATCACGGAATACGCGGAGACGAAGCCCTAAGGGATGAGAATTTCGTCAGGGAGTTTTGCGAAAGAATAGGAGTAAAGCTTTATGTAAGGCAGGTGGATGTGCCGGCTCTTGCAGGGGTTAGGCGTGAGACAATCGAAGAGACCGGAAGATCGGAGCGATATAAGGCATTCGCCGATGCTCTGCGTGAAGCAGGGGATGAATATGGCATTAACGTTGCCGAGTGCGGAAAGATAGCTGTGGCGCATAATCGCATGGATAACGCCGAGACGATACTGTTCCATCTTATCCGTGGCAGCGGGATCAAAGGTTCGTGCGGGATACCTCCTGTCAGGGAAAATATAATCCGACCGCTGCTTGATACGGGGCGCGAGGATATAGAGGCTTATCTTCGGGATAAGGGAATCGGTTTTGTGGTGGACAGCACAAATCTTCACCTGGATTATGACAGGAACAAGATCAGGCATGAGATCCTGCCTGTGTTGAAGAGTATCAATTCCGGCGCGGAGGAGCATATAACGGATTTCGCAAGGGATATGCAGGTCATCGAAGGAAAACTCGCCCGGGATACCGAGAGAAACTTTAAAGAAGCGGTAGCTGCTTATGCGGATGTCATATCATTAAGCGTCAGCAGACTGCTCATGATGGATGATCTGATGCAGAGGCGGGTTTTATACAGTGCATTTGAAAAGATATCGGGCAGCAGGAAGGATGTAACCTCGAAGCACATTTGCGGTATGCAGAAGCTGCTTTACGCCGATTCGGGCGCGAGGATAGATCTGCCTTACGGGATCGTATGCAGAAGGAATTATGATATGCTTATCTTAGAGGGCAGAAGGCTGAACGAGGATACCATAGAGCCGATCAGGCTTGAGAGCGGAAGCGAGGTAAGGCTTTCGGCGGGGCGCATATCGATGCAGATAGTTGATATAAATTCTCAAAACATAGATTACAAAAAAAAGTATACGAAGGCGTTTGATTGTGATAAAATAGTGGATACGCTGTGCGTAAGGATGCCGGCTGACGGGGACTATATAGTCATCAACTCGGACGGCAGAAGAAAGAGTATAAACAAGCTGTTTATAGATCTGAAGCTTGATCGCGAGACGAGAAAGAGAGTTCCGGTCGTATGCATCGGAAATGAGGTCCTTTGGGCAGTAGGAGTAAGAGGCACCGAGAATTATCATATCACGAAGGATACAAAGAGAGCTATAGTTCTTGAATATACGGAGTTCTGACGACTTTAAATAGCAGGAGGTGGCAGTTTTGGCAAAGAAGATATCCGTTCTTATCGATGAGCAAAGGATAATAGAGCGCACGAAGGAGATAGCGGCTCAGTTGAATGAAGAGTATAAGGATTCAAGCATACATATGATAGGCATACTTAAGGGAAGCGTGTTTTTCATGTGTGAGCTTGCAAAGCAGCTTGAAGTGCCGGTTACGCTTGATTTCATGTCGGTTTCAAGCTATGGCGGCGGGACACAGTCATCGGGCGTGGTAAAGCTCGTCAAGGACTTAGATGAGTCCATAGAGGGCAAAAATGTAGTCCTGGTGGAGGATATCATGGATTCGGGCAGAACACTGTCATACCTTGTATCCATTCTTAAAGAGAGAAAACCGAACAGCTTTAAGATCGTCACTCTCTTGGACAAGCCGTCAAGGCGTGTGGTAGACATACAGCCGGATATAACCGCATTTGAGATACCGGACAGGTTCGTGGTAGGCTACGGACTTGATATAGCACAGAAGTACAGAAATCTCCCCTATGTGGGTGTTATAGAAGAATAACAAAAGATGAATAAAAAGAACAACAAGAAAGGATGCAAAGATGCGTAACGGATTAGGACGGGGACTCGGCATATATCTGATACTTTTTTTGGTCGGATTCTGCATAGTCCTTTGGATGCAGCGAAAGAACAACACGGTGGATACATCTTATACGATCGATGATTTTCAGCGCGAGATAGGCGAGAAAATGATCGACGAGATCAAGATATACCAGAACACCGAAACGCCAACAGGTACAGTGCTTGTAGCCTACAAGGGTTCAAGACAGACCATGCAGTTCTATGTCTCTGACGTAAATGAGGTTCAGAACATAGTCATGGAGCACGGTGACGGAACCGTGAAGATGAGCTTAGAGGATGTGACAAGGCAGAGCGCTTTCTGGACATGGCTTCCGCTTATCATATCGGTGATACTTATCATAGTTATGTTCTCCATGATGATGGGAAGTATCTCCGGCGGCGGCAGCTCGAGCGGCGGAAAGGTGATGAACTTCTCCAAGAGCCGTGCGAAGATGTCTACCGAGAAGGATAACAAGATCAAGTTCGCCGACGTGGCGGGACTTGAGGAGGAAAAGGAGGATATGACCGAGTTGGTCGACTTCCTTAAGGATCCCGAGAAGTATAACCGCTTAGGAGCAAGGATTCCCAAGGGCGTTCTCTTAGAGGGCCCTCCGGGAACAGGTAAGACGCTTCTTGCCAAGGCAGTTGCGGGTGAGGCGGGAGTTCCGTTCTTTTCCATATCGGGTTCGGACTTCGTGGAGATGTTCGTCGGTGTCGGTGCATCACGTGTGCGTGACCTGTTCGAGGACGCTAAGAAGAATGCTCCGTGTATAGTATTCATAGATGAGATAGATGCGGTCGCAAGAAGAAGAGGTTCGGGTCTCGGCGGCGGACATGACGAGCGTGAGCAGACACTTAACCAGATGCTCGTAGAGATGGACGGCTTCGAGAACAACGAGGGCATCATAGTCCTTGCTGCGACTAACAGAGTAGACATACTTGATCCGGCTATATTGAGACCGGGACGTTTTGACAGAAAGGTCATGGTAGGAAGACCTGATGTCAAGGGACGTGAGGAGATACTTAAGGTTCATGTCAGAAATAAGCCTATAGCGGACGATGTGGATCTTCATGAGATAGCGAGAACTACCGCGGGCTTTGCGGGTGCGGATCTTGAGAACCTGATGAATGAATCGGCCATAGCTGCGGCCAAGGCCAACAGAGCATTTATCAAGAAGGAGGATGTGGACAAGTCCTTCGTTAAGATCGGAATCGGCGGAGAGAAGAAGAGCCGTCTCGTACCCGAGAAGGAGAGGAAGATAACCGCTTATCACGAGGCGGGACATGCGATCCTTTTCCACCTTCTTTCGGAGGTGGGTCCGGTACATTTGGTTTCTATAATACCTAACGGCAGAGGCGCAGGCGGATATACCATGCCTCTTCCGGAGAATGACAACGTATTCCTGACCAAGAAGAAGCTTTTGCAGGATATAGAGGTTGACTTCGGCGGCAGAATAGCCGAGGAACTTATATTCGGTGATATAACCACAGGCGCTTCGCAGGATATCAAGCAGGCTACCCAGACAGCTCAGGCTATGGTTATCAAGTACGGTATGAGCGACAGGGTAGGACTTTTGAACTACGAGACCGAGAGTGAGGAGGTCTTCCTCGGCAGAGATCTCGGTCACAGCAGGACCTACAGTGACAAGATGGCAGCCATCATAGACAAGGAAGTCAGAAAGATAGTTGACTTCTGCTACGCAGAGGCAAGGAAGATCATAACCGATAATATTGATTACCTGCACACCGTAGCTAAGCTGCTGCTTGAGAAGGAGAGAATAGACAGACCTGAGTTCGAGGCTATCTTCCCCGAGGGTATGGAGTCAAGCTTCGACGGCGGAGTTGAGTTTGAAACTGCTGTTGCTGGTGCATAAATGCATTTTCATACAGCAAAAAAACGGTAAAAAGCAGCAAAAAACGGCATTTTCGTTGGGTAGTTTATCTAACGGAAATGCCGTTTTTTATACAATGTGCACAAAAACCGGAGAAAAAACATCCTGCGCTTCAAGCAAGGACGGTAAAATGCACAAAACATTTTTTTAATTTTCTAAATGTTTAGGCACACTTTTTAACTTATATGAGTATAATAGCTATTGTAACCCCCCAATACATTATATAGTTTTGCTACACCCCAAGTAACAAAATACCTTCTCCGAAAGGCCCTGCCGAGCGTTGGCAGGGCCTTTTACTTTGTGTATTACATGAACCGGGAGATTAGTCTGCTTTTCGTAGGTATCGAGGAAGAGTATGGATTAAGAGACCGGTCGCTGATCAGTAATCCCGATTTGATTTTGCGCAGGCCGCGGAAGTATAAGAATTCTTGCTTCACCGGTGAAAATATGATATAAAAAAGGTATGTTGATTTACGATATTACAAAAGAATTTGCGCAGGTGTTCGGGGATTTTGTGTCGGGTTTTGTGCTCGGGCAGATAGGGCGGGAAGGTTATCATAGTTTAGGTGAGATTTCGTACATCGGTAAGGAACCATATGCAACGGGTTTTTTGCAATACTATGACGGTAATCTGATAACAGATGGTACGGCGAGGATCACCTTCCTTTGTGTGCCTGAAGAAGAACGTGGAGAAAGCAACGCGTGGTCGCTTCTAAAGGAGATGGAGAAAAGGCTTAAAGCGCGAGGCATCAAAAAAGCACAGATCCGGTTGGGTGGGAGCGACATAATTAAGCTTCAAGACTATATGATCCACATGGGTTTTGCGGAAAAGAAGCTTGACGCTCCGGTCTTTCGCACGGAGCTTGGAATGTTTTTTGGTAAAAAGCTGCTTGACTGTCCCTCGTCCGAGGCTGTAAAAAGCCTGAAGGAGGTTCCGGTCAGAGAGGTGAGAAGGCTGCTTCATTCATTGCCTCCAAAGGAGCTTAAAAGCGTGGGGATCAAAGAGGATATTTCAGGAAGCGACTATGATGGACGACTCAGTTTTATGTACAGAGAAGGGGAAAGAGAAGGTCTGTTCCTTACATCTGTTGTGCCCGAGGGCGGTGTTTTAGTTAGGCTGTGCGGTATCACCGGCTTGGCTTCGGCCCGTACGGTCCTTGCCATGATGGGAGAAGCGGGAAGGCTTCTGACTAAGATATGTGCAAAGAATACTCCGTTATATATCCCGTTAACAAACGATAATACAAAAGAAACCATAGAAAGAGTGATACCGGATATCAAGCTTGAACCGGTCTGGATGGGGGAGATAAGTTATGGATGATGAATTATATAAGGATAAATCAAAGACTATATTCCATGAATTGATGGATGAGCGGAAAAAATCCAAAAAATCCTTTTTCGGAGAAAACCTGCCCCCGGTGCAGGAGCAGGATACTTCTGAGACCGAAGAGATTACGGCTCCCGTACTTTCTTACGGTGATTTTGCGGACAGGATAGAGAATGGAAACTATGACAGATCTGTATTTCTGCGCTGGAAGAAGAATCAATCGGAAAGCATGAAGCCGATCGTCAGCGGTGCGAGGGATCTGGCAAATATGCTACAGGCACAGGCGAGTCCCGAGGGCATACAGGTCATGCTGGATATATACAAAGGTTTAAAAGCAGCCTGCACTGCATATCTTGAGTCGCATGATCCGAAATCTTCGGAGGGGAAGGCCCGCTATGAACTTGTACGGAAAATCTCCGAAAGAGTAACCGGTGAGATGAGTGAGGCGACGATCAATGCGGAGATATACTCAAAGAGCAAGGATGACACACCGCAAACATGGGCAGAGGTTCTGATCGGTGTTCACAGCATAGAGCTCAAGAAAGAGCAGGTGAAGGTACCTGACGGAGTTGTGGCACAGTCTTCGAAGCTTCTTAAGATCAAAGACGGAGGTAAGAAATACTTTTTTAAATATAAAGAAAAAGCACCGGAGTTTGACACTGAAAGCATGCTCAGGGAAGTAACGGCTGACTATAAACAGAGGCTGGACATGCTTCTTAATAAACAGGGTCCTTTCGCCGGGCTTTCCGCCGAAGAAACAAAGATCGCAGCAAAGAAGATCATGGATGTTTTACAGGTGATTGCTGTTTTGGGGGACAGCCTTGTGAAGTATGGGATAGACAACTTTGATTCAAGAAGTGAGGAGGGGACACTGGACGAGCTGGAGGCGTGCGGTGCCAATGTTGAGGGCATAGACAAGGAAGCATATAAGGAGTTTTATGCGGCATATAAAAAAAAATATACGCTTGCCGCGGCATGCAAGGTAGCAGGGATAAAGGTCGGATCGGACGTCACCAAGCGCAATGAGGCGACAAGTGTGCTTGCTGATTTCCTTGGTATATCCGATATGATGATGAAGAGCAGTACCGTAAAGCTTGATGTAGAGGGAGATAAGATAGATGGTCTGCGTATGGATAAAGCTAAGGGAATCGAAGGAGCAGATGTCTGTAAAAAAGAGACCGCTTCCGGAAAAACGGTACATCTGACACCGGAGGCAATAAAACAGCTGTTTATCCTGCAGGTATTTGATATTTTATGCGGACAGATTGACCGGCATCAGGGCAACTACCTGGCACAATGCAAGACGAAGGGGGATGAGCTGTTGATAGAAGGAGTGACCGGTATCGATAATGATCTTTCCTTCGGAACACTTAGTTATCAGGACATTGTAATGAAAAAGAAACAAATCCACGTGGCTAACAAGATGGAAAGTCTGGAGGTTTATAACGAGAAGACGAAAAAGATAGAGTCGGTTGCTCCTGCGATCGATGCCGACTTTGCCAATAAGATCCTCGCGTTGAAGCCTGAGATGATCGATCTGCTGCTCGGACGGCTGCTGGATAAGGACGAGCTTAGCGCTTGCAAGGACAGGCTTAAAGGATTGCAGCAATATATGATGAAAGAGAAGGCTCTGGATGAGAGCAGAAAAGCCGGGGAAAAGAGGTTTATGGCTTCTTTGGAGGAATGGAAGGCTTTCAGGGACGCGGTAGAAAAAGCCCCGTACACCGCAGCGCAGCCGAATTCCCCGAACGGAGAAAGAGTTCTTACACAGAGGGATTTAGATTATCATTCTCTGGTAAAATTTGGATATATGGGTGAAAAGGTTTACTGACAGTATCTTAAAATGAGGTGACGGAATGTTTTATCTTAGAACGGAAGATGCGTTTGATTCGGCGCATTTTTTAGACGGTTATACCGGAAAGTGCAGAAATATACACGGCCACAGGTGGCGTGTGGTCGCTGAGATAAAGGGTGAGGAATTAAAGACCGATCCTCAGGAGCGCGGTATGCTCATGGACTTCTCCGAATTCAAGAAGGTGTTGAGGGAGATATGTGAGCGCCTCGATCATAAGCTTATAGCGGAGCAAGGAACTCTTACCGGGACTCTGAAGGAAGAGTTTGAGAAGATGGGTTTTGCTTTGGTCGAGGTGCCTTTCAGACCTACCTCCGAGGAGCTTGCAAGGTACTTCTTCAAAGAGCTTAAGACTTCGGGGGTAGCCATAAGCAGGGTCGAGATGTATGAGACCCCGACGAACTGTGCCATATATGAGGAAACATAGATGCTGTAGGACTTGAATCCGGGGAGTATTCCCCGGTTTTTTAGGACTGATGACAGGGAATATACTATGAAGAGGAATAAGATAATTGCAATGGTGGCCGTGATGATCGCGGCATGTATGATAGTGATGTGGTCCGCGCCTGCGGGAGTTGTGACTTTTGCGGCAGAAAAGATAGAGATCATATATACAGAGAACGGGCATATGTTGGTTGAGTATCCTGAGGTCAAGGCGGACTGCACGCATGCGGGACATATAAAGTACTACGTGTGCGGTGACTGCGGTAAGCTCTATACGGATGCCCGGGCTGAACACGAGATAGAGCAGGGAAGTGAGGTGGTCCCGGCGCTCGGCCATGTGTGGGGCCCCTGGACGATAGTCAAAGAACCGACTTATACAGATTACGGCGTGAAGACAAGGGTGTGTCTGAGGGACTCGAGGCATACTCAGTCGGCCGGGATCGAACCGCTCGAACCTCCGGCAGAGCCGCAGATCACATATAAGGCCTATGTTCAAAAGACAGGGTGGCAGGCTGCCGTAAGGAACGGAAGCACCGCCGGCACCAGGGGAAGCTCTCTCAGGCTTGAAGCGCTTAAGGCAAACCTGATAGATGCCGACGGAGGTATAGAGTACAGGGTTTATGTCGAGGGAAGCGGCTGGCAGGCCTACGGTTCCGACGGAACGACAGCGGGTACGGTGGGCAAGTCCAAGCGGATCGAAGCATTTCAGGCAAGGCTTACCGGAAATGTATCGAAGACCCACGCACTTTACTACAGGGTATATGTGCAGAACTTCGGATGGCTCGGATGGGCGAAGGGCGGCCTGATCACGGGAACGGGAGATTACGGTTATCGTGTGGAAGCGCTTCAGATGAAGCTGCTCAAGGCAGGCGATAAGGCGCCGGCTTCATCCAAACAGATCTTTATGAGGGACAGGTCGAAGAAGACGCTTTATGTCATAAGCGGTATAAAGAGCACGGGTATAGACAGAAAGCTTACATATAACAAAGAGGGACTTTTGGTCAGGGACGAATATAAAGACATCTGTGTTATAAACTACAGCTATAATCCCGATAATCTTCTGTCGGAGGCGGAGGTTTTAATAGGCGACAACGGCAAGGACGGCACAGAGACCTACAGGTTCTTTTATGACAAGCTGAAGAACAGGACAAAAGTGGAATTTACCAGCACGACCGGCAGAAGCTTTACATTTAACTATACGTATAACAAGTCGGGTGAACTGACGGCGTACAGCGAGCGAAGCTATCGCTACACTAACGGCAGGATAAGTGCCGTGAGGGGCAACCCGACATCACCGTGGGATAAGGTAGTCTATGACTCTGGCGGAAATATATCGAAGATCGGCAGCAGGAGCTTCGATAACGTCTACGAGAACGGACGTCTGGTGAAGAATATAGACGGAAGGTATACTTATAAGCAGATCGTGGTTGACGCAGGCTGTGTCGACCTTGTGAGAAAACAGCAGTGGTCGCTGATAAACGAGGATATAGATGCGCTTTTTGCGGTGATCATCGGCTGGGGTTAGAATCTTGGTAAAAGGGGGCAGAAAATGAGACTTAGTGAGTTGCTTGCATATAACGACATAGTGATACAGTGTCACGACAACCCCGATGCAGACGCACTTGCCTCGGGCTATGCATTAAAGTGGTATTTTGAAAAGTGCGGAAAGGATGCAAGGTTTATCTACCGGGGCAGGAATAAGATAGGGAAGAGCAACCTTATGATCATGCTTGAGGAGCTTGAGATCCCGGTGACGTACGAGCCTGATTTTTGGGAGGAACCCGAGCTTCTTATAACGGTCGACTGTCAGTACGGCCAGAGGAATGTAACGACCACACCGGCGAAGAATGTAGCGGTCATAGACCATCACCAGGTTACGGTTGAAGTGCCTGCCCTCTCCGAAGTGAGAAGCAGCATCGGAAGCTGCTCAACCGTGATATGGGATATGATACGGGCAGAGGGGCTGGATGTCAGTGAGAACAAACTTCTTTCCACGGCACTTTACTATGGACTTTACACGGATACAAATAAGCTGTCGGAACTGTCGCATCCGTTAGACAGGGATATGACGGATGCGCTTGTCGTGAACAGGAGTCTCATAACCAGGATGAGCAATTCAAACATTTCCCTGAATGAGCTCAAGATCACGGGCAAGGCGATATTTGATTATGAATACGATACAAAGAACAGGGTGCTTATCCTGAAGGTCGATAAATGCGATCCGAATATCCTCGGCGTGATAAGTGATTTTTCGATGGAGACGACAGAGGTCGATGTATGTCTTGCTTACTATGTGAGCTCCGCAGAGGTGAAGTTCTCTGTCAGGAGCTGTATACGTGAGGTGCATGCGAACGAGCTTGCCGCATTTCTTGCAGAGGGTATAGGCGGCGGTGGAGGACACCTGACCAAGGCAGGAGGAACGGCAAGACCCGAGAAGCTCGAGCAGCTCGGCCTGATC
>ONVB01000122.1 GCA_900321145.1 uncultured Eubacteriales bacterium
GAAACCAAAAAACAAGCCATATCCGTCTCCTCCTTGGTAAAATATGATCAAAATTTCTACCAAGGATTATAACAGATACAGCCTGTAATGTCACATTATTTTTTTCTTATTCCATGCTTATTCTCCGCTTGCCGCATCACCCTCGAGCTTCCTGAATATAGGTCTGGCGAAAAGGCAGACAGTAAGTATCATAAGAGCCGGTCCCAGGATGATCCCTATGAATATGGTCGTGTAGTTCCACATAAAGGCGAGAACCTCGACCACAAGCAGAAATACAAGCGCCAGTGTACGCACGAAAAACTTCATGGATATACGGAACGAGTTCTTCAAGATGCGCATAAGCGTATTCTCATATCTCGCCGTAAGCGCAAATGCATAAAGCAGCGTAAATGTAAAGACAGCCGCCGATACCATCATGAACATGATTGCGAATATCGATACATTTTCAACCTTGCGGATGATCTCAATATCGAGATAGATAACATATGTGCAAAGCAGCACTATAAGTCCGAGCGGTATACCCTGCTTTAAGTTGTTCCTGTAGGCTTTGATAAACTGTCTGACTATATAGCCCTCCTCGTTCGCAACCATCTTGAGGCCCACATCAAAGCCCGCCACTATGGACGCACCGAGAGTGACGATCGGTATGCTTCCCACTATAACGCAGAAGGAAAGCAGGAACACATTGAGTATAGTAGTCATGAACTTGTATAAGGGGCTGTCTATGCCAAAGAATTTCATATGTCTGTCTCCCGAAGTGTTTTCGCTGCCGGTTTTGTTCCCGGCTATTATATCAGATAAAGAAACGGCAGGCAAGAAAGGGGGGTTTTAAAGGACTTGCCTGCCGTATTGTTTATGATGTTTAAGTATTACTTGCTTACCTTATCCTCTGCGGCCTTGCGCTCCTTAGCGCGCTCATTAGACCACTCAAGGCACTTGTCATAGCCATAGTCGTTAGCCTGCTTGATCATATCCGCAACGATCTTATCAAACTCGGCATCATCCTTGGCGTAGATTGCCTTCCAGGTATTTGTGGTAATACAGTTTGTTACGTTGTTCCAGGTGGTCTCAAGCTCACCCTCAACCTGCTTATCCACATAATCGGTACCCGGTGCTACCGTGTACTTGCCGCTTCTCATGTACTCGTTGATGCTTGTGCATCCCGTGAAGCTTCTCCAGTCAGCCTCTGCATCGCAGGCAGGATCGCCCTGCTCGGACTTCCAGTCTACGTAGTTGTAGGTCTCACCGTTTGAATCCGGGTTATCACAATCCTGGCTCCAGGAGGTCATGTTGATCTGGCACTCGCCGTCATGATAGGTTGCGCCTGCGTAGTCACCCTCCATAGGAGTAGACTTATCAAAGTTGGTCTTCTTGCCAAGCTCTGTAAAGTATGTATATCCGTCCTCGTCATAGTCCCAGGTTACGCCCTTAGGTCCGTACCATCCGAACATAGCGCCCTCGGGTGTATAGAAGAAGTTGATAAGCTCCATGCAGAGCTCGGGATACTCAGTCTTGGCACCTATTGCCCAGTAATTGTTGCCGCCTAAGGTATTAAGTCCGTATACGATAGGTGAAGCATCGGACGGACGAAGAGACTTCATCATCTTATTCTGAGATACGTGGTCCTCAGTGTTGTAAAGCATATATCCGGCATAGTTGAAGATGGAAGCAAATACACCGCCCTTCTTCATCTTCTCCGACATCGAATCATAAGTTGCTGTCATTGAAGCCGGGTCAAGAAGATCATTTGCATAAAGGTCGTGGAAGAACTTCACCATCTCAAGGTAGGGGCCGTTCTCCTCCAAAGCACCGTGGAAGGTACCTGTTGCGGGATCATAAAGACCTATCTGGAACTCATCATAGCCATAGTATGCCGTAGCAAAAGACTTTACATACATAACCATATTTCCGTCCCAATCCGGCCACAGTGAGAATGCGTAAGTAGGCTTGCCTGCCTCATCTGTCGGGCAAAGCGCCTTCATATCCTTGAAGAGCTGGATGTAGTCATCCAGGTTCTTTACCTCGGGATGTCCGAGCTGCTCATACAGATCCCAGCGTATATCCCATGTATACATGAAGCTCTGAAGATCCTCGCTGGTCGGTGCAACCTCGTAAGGTACACCGTATATCTTGCCGTCTCCGTTCATACCGCGCACCTTCTCAAGCGCAAGGTTGCAGTTGTCCTTCATATATGCACCGTAGTCAGCAAGCACATTGTCCTCCTCCCAGTCAAAGAGAAGGCCGTTCTTTGCGGACTTCATAAAGTCCTTCTCACTTCCGAATACAACGATGTCTCCTAAGTCACCTGCCTCGGTACGTGTATTAAATGCACCGTCGGTATTCGGCACTATGTTCAGCTTGACATTGTAGTTATCAAGCAGATACTTGGCTGTCCAGCCCATCTGCTCACCGGAATAGTTCGCACGCTCCGAGAATACCGTAAGTGTTATAACTTCTTTTTTCTTTCCTCCGCAGCCGGCGAGTGTACCCACAAGCATGGCACTCATAGCCGTCACAGCCACAAACTTCTTTACAGCTCTTTTGAAAAAGCTCTTTTTCATCGTAACATTTCCCTCCTGTAAGTAAATATAGTTTGCATTAACCCTTTACAGCGCCGAGCATGATACCTTCCTCGAAGTACCTCTGCATGAACGGGTACACAAGAAGGATAGGTATGATGGACACCATGGATATAGTATACTTGATCACCTGACCGTTCTGTGCGTAGTCGAGAGCCACGCCGCCGCCACCTGCGCTGTTCATGACATTTGACAGGTTGTTGGTCTGATTCAGGTAGATATATAACCTGTGCTGCAAGGTATACAGATGATTTGCGTCCGACATAAGTATAAGAGAATCCTGGAAGGAGTTCCAGTTGCCCACCGCACCGAAGATTGCGACTGTGGCAAGTATCGGCATGGACAGCGGCCAGATTATCTTCCTGAACACCGTCAGATGTGAGGCACCGTCTATGAAAGCACTCTCCTCAAGCTCTGCAGGTATCGATTCTATGTATGTCTTTACCAGAATGATGTTATACGGAGCGACTATACCCGGGATGATATATGCCGCGAAGTTGTTGGTAAGACCGAGCATAACCATGTTCAGGTACCAGGGGATAAGACCTGCGTTAAAGTACATGGTCACTACGAGGAAGCGGTAGAAGAACTTACGCTTCCACATCTCTTCCTTGGTCATGAGGTAACCCACAAATGCCGATGCAACAACCATCAGCGCCGTACCGAGAACCGTTCTTGCAACCGATACGATGACCGAGTTTGAAAGATCCGTTACATTTCTTAATGCCAAGTAGTTATCAAAGTTTATTCCCTTGGGTACGAAGTTGATCATACCCTTGCTCACTAAGCTCGCATCCGAGATAGTGTTGATGAACAGGTAGTAGAACGGAAATATACATGATATGGTAAATATGATGAAGAACAGGTAGTCAAGTATGAAGAATACCTTATCGCCCGCACCGAACTTATGGTGATGACGAACCGACTTCTCCTGAATCTCCAATATAGCTCCCGTAGATGAGACTGCCTGCTTACCGCCTGCTTTAGCTGTATTCTTTTCCTTAGGCATTTTCCCACCTCCTTATATAATGCTCTCTTTACGAACCATCTTCGATACACTGTTGGCCATAAAGAGAAGAACTACGCTTATGATCGATTTCGCCATACCTATAACTACCGACAGCGGGTAACTACCGCCCTGGATACCTAACTTGTACACATAGAGGTCGAGAACCTGCATATGCTCAAGGTTGGATGCATTCGAGAATACCAGGTACTGGTCTAATCCGTTAGACAGCATACCGGCTATCGACAGAAGAAGCATAACCATGTAGGTCGGCATAAGTCCCGGGAGTGTTACGTTCCATATACGCTGGAATCGGTTCGCACCGTCGACATGCGCCGCATCGTAAAGCTGTCTGTCTATACCGGAAATTCCGGCTATGTAGATTATCGCGCTCCATCCGATGCCTTTCCATGTACCCCATGCAAGCATCTTCAGCCATGTGAAGTTGTCGCCCATAAGGTAGTTGGTGCTTCCGCCTGTCATGGAGTTGATGAAACCTTCAGGTGAGAAGATTGCTATAGCTATTGTATAAACCAGGATCCAGCTTATGAAGTTCGGGATGGTTGTGAAGGTCTGCACAAACCTTCTGAACTTCGTGTTGGATATCTCGGTAAGTAATACCGCAAATGCAAGAGGCAGCCAGCTTGTCAGGATTCCGAGACCACTCATCGCAAGTGTATTTCTCATAACGCTTATCAGGTCTCTTCGGGTTGCCTCATTTTCGAAGAGAAGCTTGAACCATTTGAAGCCTACCCATTTGTCCATGGAGAGCGTATCTCCGACCTGATAATCGAAGAATGCGAAGCGCCAGCCCCACAGAGGCAGGTAACAGAACACGAAGGTAAGTATCGCGAAAGGAAGGAACATGAGGAAGAGCTTGAACTTTGTCTCCATCTCATACTTTTCTCCCTTTTCGGCTCTCGGTACTATCATCATGGCGAAGACTGTGGTAACAAGCACGATCGCAACTAAGACCACGAACACCCAGAAGCCTCCCGAGAACGCTGCTTCAACCTTATCCTGCTTCTTTGCACCGGAGAACTGTCCGTATGCTATAAATATAACGATAAGTCCTATAATATGAGCTGCAGCACCCGCAAGCGAGAAGACAAACGAAAGTCTCTTGAGCTTGTTGTTGCCGAGTGACATGCATGCGCCGGCAACCAAAGCAAATATTCCGAGAACCGCAATTATCGAACCTATGTAGAGGATCACAAAGCTCGACTCCTCTATCCACCCTGCACGAAATCCTCTTCCTACATCACTTGTAAGACTCGGATAAGATACCGCCGATGTGAAAAGCGAAAGATTCTTGTTGATAAGGATCGAAACCCTCGCCGGGTTCATGCTCGGCACAAAGAGCATGAAGAACATCAAAAGTGCGGCAATTCTCTGAACGGCAAGTACCGGTCCCGCCGGTTCCTTAACCTTCACCTTCTTTTCTATCTCGGGTACTCCCTTCTCGATGATGGCCGTCAGCTTCTCATGACTAAGCTTGTAAGTATTGGAATCATCTTTTTCTTCTGCATACTCGTGCGCCCCATGTACCCTGGTCGGCTCGATCTGCAGCTTATCATTCACACCGTGACTGGGCTCAAAAGATGTTGAATCGGAACCATCAATATCTTCAACTATCACTTCTGAATGATCATTTCTCTTACTGCCCATAGTTTACCTCCCTCATTAGTTTTTTCATAAGAAATCCTTTTATCTCAACTGTAAACAGTATATCCAAAATAACCCACAAAAAATACACCAAAATATGGATATAAATACTATAAAAATCTGAAAAGAAACCATTCATTTCGAGGGCGCACGCATAAAGTAAAAAAGCCGGAGTGCTGTTTGTGCACTCCGGCTCAATTATCATCGTATCGGATTAAGATCCGCTTACTTTTCCTTCTTCTTCTTTGATCCGATCACTACACCACAGATGATAGCGATAAGAGCAGCCGCACCGCCGCAGATACCTGCGATCGCTCCGGCACCAAGGCCCTTCTTCTCATCCTTCTTGGTCTCTGTTGCAGCTGCCTCGGTTGTTGCGGCAGTTGTAGCAGCCTCGGTTGTTGCCTCGGTTACTGTCTGCTCGCTGTCCTTGTTGAAGCCGCTTACTGTAAATGTGATCTTGATATCCTTTACAGGTAAAGGTGTATAACCGATTTCCTTAACATCATCATTCCAGATATTCTGGATGAGCATTGTAAGGTACTCCTCTGAATCAGGACTGATAACCGGATCGATATCAACGCCTGAACCGTTGATCTCGAGCTCCATATCTGAGATAACAATATCGCCTGTGTTCGGGATATCGGTATCAACAGCTATAAGGTTGAAGTGATCCTGATCCTTGAAATCATCATCAGCAAACTGAAGTCCTGTGATGGATACGGTGTAGGTACCGTTACCATCGATCTTTGTATCCTGGATCGTACCCGGGATGGTTACTGCTTTATTGTCTGCATCCCATCCGGTGATCTGGTTGAAGTAATCCATTCCTGTGTCATCTGTGTAGCCAAGTCCGTACTGAGCATCATACCATGCGTTACGGAATGAGAACTTAGGTGACTGAACAAGGATGTATGCGTTGTAATCCGGATTGTCCTTCTCAACCTCAGCTGCAGGTCCCGGTGCGATAAGATCCTCAGCAGCTTCTTCATAAACATTTGCACCGTTGAAGGTTACTGTATACTCAACCTTCTTGAAGCCTGAAGGCTCCTTGATATACTGTGCAGCCCACTCGTTGAAGCCACCGTAAAGTCTGATGGCATGCTTGTCATCGATATCACCGGTCTGCTCATACCACCATGCATCACCCTGTGAAGGATCTATCTCTACATCCTGTCCGTCTATCTTACATGCTACTGTTACATCTACATCTCCGAGGTTCTCGGCTACGAGTACAGGTGCCATCCACCATACATTCGGTACCGCATCCGGGAACTCAAGTGATACTGTCTTGGTCTCTCCGACCTTGATCTTCTCATTTGTTGCTACTATAGCCGGATTGTTGCCTGCATTGTTGGGATCGTTGTACTGCATACCCCAGTCATTCTCCTCAGCAGCATCGCCGCCGAAACCGATATAGAGGTCTGCCTCTCCTTCAAATGCACCGGCTGATACCTTTGCGCCTGCCTCTGCCTTCTCGGCACTGTTGACAGTCACTGTATACTCAACCTTCTTGAAGCCTGAAGGCTCCGAGATATACTGAGTGCCCCACTCATTGAAACCGCCGTAAAGCCTTATTGCCTTTGTTTCATCATAATCACCTGTCTGCTCATACCACCAGATAGGTCCTACGGTTGCATCGATCGGTACATCCGCATCATCGATCTTCAAGGTTACTGTTGCGTCAAGGTTACCTACGCCCTCACCTACAAGGACGGGTGCCATCCACCATACATTCGGTACAGCATCCGGGAACTCAAGTGAAACCGTAACGGTATCTCCTACCTTCGCGGTTGCTGTCGTAGCCTTGATGTCGGCATTGTTGCCCGCGTTGTTGGGGTCGTTGAACTGCATACCCCAGTCGTTCTCCTCGGCCTTGTCACCACCGAAGCCGATGAATACCTCAAACTCACCGTCATAGGCTTCTGCAGCCAGAGTCGGTAAGGTCGGCGCTGTGATAAGACCGAGCGTCATCATTGCGGTTCCTATCCACGCCAAAGCTCTCTTGAAGTGCTTTTTCATGTTCTTCCTCCTTTGATTATGGCATCTGTCTTGACCGAAAATACCCTGCGAAAGCGGTATACTCCGAACAGGACACATGTCTTGATCAGGTACAATTTACCTACTGTCGCACATTCTACAATAGGAGGAATAAAAATAATACTTTAATTATCAGAGAAAAATACCTTAAAAATCTGCACAGGGATATACTTTTGAACCGGTATATATGTTCTCATAATACCACATACACATCAATATAAAAAACGGGCGAAGCCTTATCAGCTTCGCCCTCAGTCATTTCTTGTCTTTATTTCATATACTTCATAGCTTTTGGATTTAGGCCTTTGTTCATTATTGCCTTACAGCATCGGAATATCCTAATACGCTCACGGCTTCGTGATCTCCACCGCAAACTCCTCCATATCGTCAAGCCTTAAGAATATCGCACCGTTTTTGACATTCTTTTTAAAGCCGATGGCGCATCCGCCGTCTATATCCACAAAGTTCCTGAATCTGTACGATTCAAGACGGTTATAGTTCCTGTCACGCAGATACTCGGCCCTCACCCTTTGGACCGGAACATGACCCGTGATAAATGTATAGTCATAATTTGCATATATATCCTTGCATTTTGTATCCCCGTCTCTGAACATGGAAGCCCACACGATTGCCCATGCGTAGTCCGTATCCATCTCGCAGAACTCCTGTCCCTCACATTTCGGTATATAAAATGAATGTGTAAGACAAAACCTTCTGCCGCCCGCTTCGACAACCTTAATGAGCATCCTGTGGTTCAGCCATGATAACAGAGCCTTTCTTTCATCCCCGGAAAGCTTACTGTATGCCTCAAATGTAACCTCACCGCCGTTATAATAGCGCCACAGAGTTGTGTCATTCCCTATACAGTAGGCACCCCCCTCCGGATCAACCACATCAAGCATCATATACTCATGATTTCCGAGCAGCAGATCCATGTTCTCGTGCTCCATTATGTAACTCAGCAGTTCTATTCCCTTCGGCCCACGGTCTATGGCATCTCCTATCACATATAATTTGTCTTCATCCGAAAAACCTATTTTGTTTAAGCCTTCCATGAATACATCCATGTACCCATGAAGGTCCGAAACAACATATACAGCCATCCTAATCCTCCTCCGCGTTCAGCCGGAACAGCAACAACACCGTATCATACCATGAAACAATCGCATATTTCCGGTTTACATCAGGGCCACATCATAGACAGCACGCTCTCCGCCCACGTACTTCGGTCTTCTTCGCGCGGCCAGCACAAAGGCTTCGCCGACCTTCCTGTTCTCCAGCCTGAGCGGGACCACAACCGGGTGGATGTGCATCCCTATCATCACACCGCCTATATCCATGCCTGCATCCGCCTTCGCGTTCAGGCTTTCAACCATGACAGGATCCGTAAACAGCTTATAAGCCGCAACCGCAAATGCTCCGCCGGCGTGTGGCTGCGGGATCACATTTACCACTTCCAGGTCAAGCCTTTCCGCTACCGCCCTCTCGACCACGAGAGCTCTGTTCAAGTGTTCACAGCACTGAACTGCCAGGTACACTCCCTGTGCTTTAAGCTCATTAAGCACGGTGCTTATCACCGCCTCGGCCGACTCCCTGTTTGAAGCAGTCCCAAGCTTCTCGCCCACTGTTTCACTCGATGAACCGCCCAGAACAAAAACCGAGTTTTCCTTCATCTTGGCCTTCTCTATAATCTCCGTGATCACATTCTTTACATCCGATGTTATCTTTTCAGTTATATCTGTCATCTGTCCTACTCCTTTTGCTCATACTCCGCATAGACGATCGATGAGCTTCGTCCTAATCGTCTATGATATACCTCTTTTTATGTTCTTTCGTCCGAATAAAGCTTCGCTGCGAAGCTTATGCATTTTCCGTGCCGTAGCACTTTATAAAGGGCATATGGATCTTCACGCAGGTGCCCTCGTTCTCGACGCTGGTTATGGTAACGCCGTACTCGTTGCCGAACCTGAGCTTTATCCTCTGGTTCACGTTGCATATACCTATGTGCTCACGGTCGAGGTTCTCGAAATCATTCAGATACCTGGTCACCTCTTCAAGCTCCTTTTCACTCATGCCGTGTCCGTTATCCGTCACGGTAAGGAAGAGCTCTCTGTCGTCATATGCCTCCGCCTTAATGGTAATGAGTCCACCCGCATCCTTGTCCTCCATGGCGTGGACGTAAGCATTTTCCACAAAGGGCTGTACGACAAAGGGCATGACCTTGCACCTTTCCGCAACCTCCTTGTCATACTCTACGACGGCAGTGATGCGGTCTCCGAAACGATAGCTCTGTATCTTCGTGTAGCACTCAACCTTGTCCATCTCCCACGCCAAAGTCTTCAGCTCCTGTCCCGCCTCGAGACTTCCGCGAAGCAGACGGTTGAGCATGACGGATATCTCCTCTATATCCTTTTGATGATTGATCATAGCCAGCATACGCATGGTCTCAAGAGTATTATACAGGAAGTGAGGATTGATCTGCGTGGTAAGCATCTTGAACTCTATATCCTTGTTTCTCGAGTGAAGCTGTTCACGCTCTATCCTTTCATTTGCGGCGGTATCCGAAAGCTTCTGCATATCTACCACCATCTTGTTCAGGTCGTTGTACAGCTCCCATATCTCATCATGCGCCTCTCCTATAGCTCCGTCCGCGGCAGCAGACGAGCGCTCCACCACATGCCGCATAGCCATCCCGAGCGCTGTTATGCGTCGGGTGAACCAGCGGTTTAAAACAAGCACGGAAGCGGCCATAAGTAAAGCCGCGAGCATGAGCGGAATAAGGCTTCTGATAGTTGTTCTGCCCGCACTCCTGGTAATGCCGCCATACGGCTGCATAAGTACAAGCATATAGTAATCCGGCGAGTATCTCGGAGTTACGGTCACTGCCGCCGAAGCACACCTCTCACCATGGAAGGTAACCCATCCGTCAAAGCTCTCATCCTTCAGAGTTTGACACACTTCCTTTATCTCATTTTCTGTTATGCTCACATTTGCAAGTACATTTTCATTTCCGTTCAACACCAGGAGCGCATGGTCACTGCGGCTGTTTATATACTCATCCGTAAGCGCCGGATCCAGCTCGATGCTTATAACGCCCACTTCCTTGTCACGACTGTCGATCAGTGTCCTCGTGAGCCTTAAGCTCCTCCTGCCTGTCTTGATGTTGCTATAGTAGGACCACCTCGGACGGCCTATATACTGCATGGTCTTCTTGTACCACTCTTTCTCCCTGAGCGTATCGGTGATCTTTTTGAAATGGTTCTCATCGCCCTTAATAAGATCCGGGTTCATATAGAAGCTTATCTTCGCTATGTCCCTGTAATACTCATATATATAGTCGTCTAAAACCTGTGACGACTTGTTGTCCACATATATCTCGGTATCCGTAGCGTAGGTATTTAATACGACCTGCATACGCGACTCATCGAAGAATATGCGCTCCGAAAGCTCTGTGACCAGGTTGAGCTTGTTCGTGAGCAGTTCCTTTTGCACCTCGAGGCTTTCCCGCCCGCTCTCTATCTGCTGCTCTATAAGTGCCCTGCTCGAGGTGCTGTACATATAGATGTATACCAGTATAAGCGGAAGAAAACAGCCAAGGGTAAAGACCAGTATCATCCGCTGCCCAAGCTTTAAAGAGCTTGCTCCGCGTATTTTAAACATTGGTTTACCCATGGCTGTTTTCTCCTGACATGCATTATATTCTCTTAATCCGTCTCTATCTTGATGACTACCGGGAACTCGCTTGCGACGGTCTGCGTCTTAAACTCAAGTCCGTTCTCCGTCGTCTCAAAGCTTATCTCCTCGTCCGAACCGAGTACGCTGACATTCCTTATGATCCCGTGGAACTCCGGCATGTTCTGGTCCTTTGACTTCTTAAAGGAGCTTATGCACACCTTACCGTCCTCAGGATATCTTAAGGCAAATGCGTAGATGGCGCCGTTTCCCGCGGTAAAACGGAAGTCCCTGCTTGTGAAGACCTTCTCCTGCTGGTCTCCGAACTGACCGTCAGAATCCTCCGTCGGGCCTTCCTTGCACTTTCTCCAGACCTTCGCATCGTATATCGCCTCCGAATTAACGCTCATCCATGAGGCGAGATCCTCAAGTATCTTCCTGTCGCCCTCAGGTATGGTTCCGTCCGCCTTCGGGCCTATGTTCAAGAGCAGATTACCGTTCTTTGAAACCACATCGATCAATGTCTCTATTATCTCACAACTGCTCTTATAGTCAAGTGTATCTGTGTAACACCACGAATTTCTTGCCACCGCGGTGTCCGTCTGCCACGGGAACGCTTTTATATCCGCAAATGCACCGCGCTCTATCTCCACTATACCCGTGCCGAAGGAAAGCGCGTCATGCTTGTAGCAAACCGCAACCGGCTTACCCCACTCCTCTCC
>ONVB01000159.1 GCA_900321145.1 uncultured Eubacteriales bacterium
CAGGGCTATAGAGCGACGTCCCTTCTTAGCGAGGTTTCTCACGAGCTTAGAAGGGCTACGTCGCGAAATAGAGTGCGAACGTCCCTGTGTGTTTTTAGTCACTGCCCGAATGCTGCGTCAACGTAGCTATAAATCAACATAGCTATAAATCAACGTAGTCATGAACCAATACATAGCAATCGACCTCAAATCATTTTATGCCTCCGTTGAATGCGTGGAGCGCGGCCTGAACCCTCTTACGACGAATCTCGTGGTAGCGGACGCAAGCCGTACGGAGAAAACAATATGCCTTGCAGTGTCCCCGTCTCTCAAAGCTTATGGGATACCGGGACGCGCAAGGCTTTTTGAGGTTGTGGAGAGAGTAAAGCAGGTGAACAGTGAACGTCGTATGCTTGCGCCGGAGCATAAGCTTAAAGGCGAATCATGTTATGCAAACGAACTGAACAGTGACCCCTCTCTCGAGCTGTCCTATATCACAGCCACTCCGCGTATGGCCCTGTATATGGAATACAGCACAAAGATATTCAAGATATATATGCGCCATATAGCCCCGGAGGATATACATGTATACTCTGTGGATGAGGTTTTTATCGATGCGACGCATTATCTTAATACCTATGGTGTTACGGCTCACGAGCTTGCCATGCGCATGATAAAGGAGGTCCTTACGGAGACGGGGATCACTGCGACTGCCGGTATCGGCACCAACCTTTATCTCGCGAAGATCGCCATGGATATAGTTGCCAAGCATATCGAACCGGACGAGGACGGAGTGAGGATAGCGGAGCTTGATGAAATGAGCTACCGTGAGAAGCTTTGGAGCCATAGACCGCTCACGGACTTCTGGAGAGTCGGGCGGGGATATAAGAAGAAGCTTGAGGGCGCCGGGCTTTATACCATGGGAGATGTGGCCAGGATATCCATAGAGAATGAGGATATCCTGTATAAGATGTTTGGTGTAAATGCGGAGCTTCTTATAGATCATGCATGGGGCTGGGAGCCTGTCGGCATGGAGGAGATAAAAGCCTACAGACCGCAGTCGAATTCCTTAAGCTCGGGACAGGTGCTTTCCTGTCCGTATACGGCGGACAAGGCCAGGATAGTCACAATGGAGATGACGGACGCTCTTGTTCTCTCGCTGGTTGAAAAGCATCTGGTCACGAATCAGATGGTACTCACGGTGTGCTATGATATAGACAACCTTACCGATCCGGCAAGACGTGCGGCTTATAAGGGTGAGGTCAAGGCAGATTACTACGGCAGGCTTGTCCCAAAGCATGCTCACGGTACTGCAAACTTAGGAAAATATACCTCCTCGTCGAGCAGGATAATAAATGCGGTGACGGAGCTCTACGACAGGATAGTTGATGAAAACCTCCTTGTCAGAAGGATATATGTGGTTGCGGCAGGGCTTAAGACCGAGGAGGAAGGAAAGAAGCAGAGCGAGTACGTTCAGCTGGATCTGATGACGGATTATGCCGAGATAGAGCGTGAGGAAAAGAAGGATGAGCGCGAGAAGAACCTGCAGAAGGCACTTCTTGATATAAAGAAAAAATACGGAAAGAACGCGGTTCTCAAAGGAACGAACTTTGTGGAGGGAGCGACCATGAAGAGCCGTAATGAGCAGATAGGAGGGCACAGAGCATGAGCATGGATTACTCGGATATGATCAATCTTCCGCATCACGTATCGGATAAGCATCCGCATATGAGCCTGTATGACAGGGCGGCCCAGTTCGCTCCTTTTGCGGCTTTAACAGGCCATGAAGACATGATAGACCGCGCATCGGAGGAAAATGCGCTCAAGCTGCTGTATGAGTATACGGACGACGGCTCCGATGACGACAGCGGAGAGATTTAAATTAACAGGTATACAATTTTGAATATTTATGATATAAGTATAAATCATTTTTTTACTATTTTGTGAGGAGTAACAACACATGCTGCAGATAAAAAATATAAGAAAGGAATACAAGACCGGCGGAAGGATACAGCTTGCTCTTGATGATGTAAGCCTTGCTTTAAGGGATAATGAGTTTGTAGCCATCTTAGGGCCTTCGGGTTCGGGCAAGACCACTCTGCTGAATATAATCGGCGGACTTGACCGATACAATTCGGGTGACCTTGTCATCAACGGGATTTCCACGAAGAAGTATTCCGACAGGGATTGGGATTCCTACCGGAATCACGCGGTCGGCTTTATATTTCAGAGTTATAACCTGATACCGCATCAGAATATCCTGTCAAATGTCGAGCTTGCGCTTACGATATCGGGTGTATCGAAGAAAGACAGGGTACAACGCGCGAAGGACGCCCTTATCAAGGTAGGTCTCGAGGAGCACATGCATAAGCTTCCGAGCCAGCTTTCCGGCGGACAGATGCAGAGAGTTGCCATAGCCAGAGCTCTTGTAAATGATCCGGAGATACTGCTTGCGGATGAGCCGACGGGTGCTCTTGATTCTGAGACGAGCATACAGGTCATGGATCTCTTAAAGGAGGTCGCAAAGGACAGACTTGTCATAATGGTCACTCACAACCCGGAGCTTGCCGAGGACTATGCCACAAGGATAGTGAAGCTTAAGGACGGTCATATTATCGACGACACCATGCCTGTTCAGCCTGAGGAGCTTAAGGATGAGGGTGCTGAGCATAAGAATATGGGTAAGGCTTCCATGTCTTTCCTGACAGCACTTGTCTTAAGCTTCAATAACTTAAGGACCAAGCTTGCGAGGACGATACTTGTCGCATTTGCGGGCTCCATAGGCATTATAGGTATAGCGCTTATCCTGTCTTTGTCTAACGGAGTAAACATATATATCAACAATATTGAAGAAGAGACCTTAAAGGAGTATCCTCTTCAGATCACGAGCCAGAGCTTCGATCTGACGGCCTTTATGCCTCAGATGCAGGAGGAGGAAGATGGTGAGAAAAAGGAAGGTGTGGAGGTTCAGGAGTTAAAGTTAGCCTCCAAAGCTTTTGCGACCATCACCTCAAACGATCTGGCGTCGCTCAAAGCATTTTTGGACAGTGATCAAAGCGGGATCGCGCCATACACGAGAGCTGTGGAATATACCTACGGTGTACCGCCTCTCCTTTACAGCCTGGAGTACGGAAGAGTGAGACAGGTCAATCCGGATAAGACGTTCTCGGCTATAGGATTCGGCAATACGGACGGTATGAGCAGTATCATGTCATCGGTCAGCAGTACAAACATCTTCTATGAGATGCCCAAGGACAGGACGCTGTACGAAGGGCAGTATGACGTGATGGCGGGACGCTGGCCGGAGAATTATAACGAGTGTATAGTGGTCCTTACAAGCAACGGACGTATAGCAGACGTAGCGCTTTACTCCATGGGCATGAGGGATCCGAAGGAGCTTGATGCCATAGTTGAGTCATTTATGGCGGGAGATAAGTATGAGGTTGATACCAGGGAAAGCACTTATAAGTATGAGGATTTCATAGGCATAAACTTCAAGCTTGTCAATCCGACGGATTACTATGTATATGACAGTGAGTATAAGGTGTGGACGGACAAGTCGGGAGACGAGGAGTATGTAAGGAAGCTTGCGGAGGCGGGCGAAGACGTGAAGATTGTCGGAGTTGTAAAGCCTAAGGAAAAGACCGTTACCTCCATACTCCAGCTTGGCATAAACTATCCTTATACTCTGAGCGACCATGTAAAGGATATGGCCGCTAACAGCGAGATAGTCAAGCAGCAGCTTGCGGATCCGAAGACAAATGTGTTCACCGGAACACCCTTCGGTGAGGAAGTCAAGAAGGAAATGGATATGAGCAACCTCTTCTCGGTAGATGAGGAGAAGATGCAGGAGGCCTTCAAGATAGACGATCAGGCGCTTGCCTTTGATATGAGCGGAATGGATATGGGGAATATGGATCTGTCTAATGTAGTAGACATGAATGCCTTTAACCTGAGCCTGCCCCAGTTATCTCAGGCGGATATTGCGTCTCTTATGTCGGGAGTCAAG